>DASWBF010000095.1:0-2025 GCA_036390735.1 Mycobacterium sp.
ACCGTCGCTGTCCCAGAGCAGCCGGATCACCTTCAGCGCCTCCTCGAAGCGAGCGACCGGCTTGTTGAAGTCGAAGCCGTACGGGACGGTGTTCTCGGTTTCGCCGCTGCCGAGGCCCAAGATGAAGCGGCCCTTCGCGAGGTGGTCGATCGTGAGCGCGCTCTGCGCGAGAAGCGACGGGTGGCGGCGCACCGTATCCACCACGCTGGTCGCGATCGGCACGTTGCGGGTCAGCACGGCCGCCGCCGCCGCGACCGCCATGCCGTCGAGGTTGCGGTGCGGGGACGGCGACACGGTGGCCAGGTCGGTGAACTCGGGCGTCCAAATCGAGTCCGGCCAGAAGCTCACCATGTGGTCGGGCAGCCAGATCGAGTGGTAGCGGCCGGCGTCAAGCCTTGCCAGCTGAGACAGGTCCAGCGGCAGGGTGGTGCGGAAGAACGCTGCCGGCTGAACTCTCATCGACCTAGCACCCCTGCCATGGAAATATCATGCTCAACGCTGAGAATGATATTCTCAGCGACCGGACCCCGGCGTCGAGGAATGGAGCCACCGATGTTTTCGGCAATTCTGATCGAGAAGGACGACAACGGGCAGACCGTCGCGCGCACTGACCTCGACGAGGCGCAACTCCCGGACGGAGACGTCAGCATCGACGTCGAATACTCGACGCTGAACTTCAAGGACGGCCTCGCGATCACCGGCAAGTCGCCGGTGGTGCGCAAGTTCCCGATGGTTCCGGGCATAGACCTCGCCGGCGTCGTCACCGACAGCAGTCACGCGGACTGGAAGACGGGCGATGCCGTCGTGCTCAACGGCTGGGGCGTCGGTGAGACACATTGGGGCGGACTCGCCCAGCGTGCGCGCCTCAACGGCGACTGGCTGGTTCCCCTCCCCGCCGAGTTCACCACGCGGCAGGCGATGGCGATCGGCACGGCCGGCTACACGGCGAGCCTGTGCGTCGACGCCCTGCTGGACCACGGCGTGTCCGCCGACCAGGGCGAGGTGCTGGTGACCGGAGCGACGGGCGGCGTCGGCAGCGTCGCGATCGCTCTGCTGGCAAAGGCCGGCTTCGAGGTGGCCGCGGCGACCGGTAAGTCGTCGGAAGCCGAGTATCTCGAAAAGCTGGGCGCTGCAACGGTGTTGGACCGCGCCGAACTCGCCGAGAAAGGCAAGGCGCTGCAGAAGGAACGTTGGGCAGGCGTGGTCGACACGGCCGGCAGCTACACGCTGGCCAACGCGTGCGCTCAGACGCATTACGGCGGCGCGGTCGCCGCGTGCGGGCTGGCTCAGGGCATGGACTTCCCCGCATCGGTGGCCCCGTTCATTTTGCGGGGCGTGTCGCTGCTCGGCGTCGACAGCGTGATGGCGCCGAAGGCGCGGCGTTTGGCCGCGTGGAAACGTCTGTCCCGCGACCTGGATGCCGGCGCGCTCGAGTCGATCGCGCGGGAGATCGCGCTCGAAGAAGCCATCGCCGCGGCCGGTGAACTGATGGATGGCAAGGTGCGCGGCCGCATCGTCGTCGACGTCAACCGCTGATCGGAGCACGCAATGGCCAGGAAACCGAACAAACCCGAGAGCGTCGAGCTCGACCTGTCCGACGTCGACCACCGGGTCGGCAAGCCGATCGGCGGCGGGCAGCTGTGGGATCCGTGCAGTTCGTCGGACATTCGTCGCTGGGTGATGGCGATGGATTACCCCAATCCGCTGCATTGGGACGAGCTCTTCGCCCGGGAGTCCAAGTACGGCGGCATCGTCGCGCCGCAGTCGATCGCGGTGGGCCTGGACTACGGGCACGGCGCAGCGCCCGCATGCGTGGGGCACATCCCCGACAGCCACTTGATCTTCGGCGGCGAGGAGTGGTGGTTCTACGGTTGTCCGATCCGGCCGGGTGACAAGCTTTTCCAGGAGCGCCGGTTCCACGACTACAAGGTGGTGGAGACGAAATTCGCTGGGCCGACGATGTTTTCGCGCGGCGACACCGTGCACCACAATCAGCACGGCGTGCTGGTGGCCCGCGAGCGGTCC
>DASWBF010000096.1:0-7622 GCA_036390735.1 Mycobacterium sp.
AAGTTCGAGTGAGGGCCTGGCGGAATACAGTTTCGGCGAGAAAGTCAGCGGATGAGGTGCTCCACCCGCTTAAGGCCGTCCCAGCGGCGCATCCCGACGACGTTGCCGCGGATATCGCGGGTGATCGTGCGGATGCACAGGGCTCGCACAAGTTGCGACGGCTCGACCCGACGCGCCAGCGTGGTATGCGGAGTCCATTGTCCCACACCGGTATTCGGCGCAGCTGCAGGTGTGAGGTATGGCGAACAGATTCGCGCGGCGTCGGCATGCAGCTCCAGCAGCTCTGTCGACGGCACGACGAGCCGCACCAAGACGAACGGCGAGCGCCCAAACACGATGGGTGCACCGATCACACACGCAAGCGGCAGCCGCTGCAAGACCTGGCTCAATGGCGCATCGACGTCCGGCGAAATCTCGTCCGCCACAAGCAATGTCACATGCGGCCGGCTCGTCGGCGGTGGAGTCCGCAAGCCGGCGTCGGACAGCGCGTCCCACGCTCGATGAATCGCAGCCTCGGTGTCGGCGTCCACCAGGAGCTCGATCGAGTGGACCACGTCAGTTGGCCAGCTCCGCCAGCCAGTCCCGATCGATGGCCGAGCCGCTCATCTGCTCGAACTGCTCTCTGGTCATCGCCGCCGACCCGGCCGGCAGCACCGCGCGCAACGGCGCCAAATTCGCCAGCGCCTCACGGTTGCCGATCTCGACCGGTCCCGGCTCGGCCGGCCAGGCGCCTACCACCAGGCCGGCGCACGGAACATCTTGTGTCTCAAGCGCTTCCAGCGTCAGCGCGGTGTGGTTGAGCGTTCCGAGCCCGGCTTCGACGACGACGACCACGGACCCGTGCGCATCCTTGGCCAGGTCTCGTAGCGTGACACCGCCGTCCCCGATCTCGACGAGCAGTCCCCCGGCACCCTCGACCAGCGTGAGTTGATGCGAGTGGTCGACCACCCGCAGAAACACGTCCAGCTCCACCCGGTTGGGCAGCGGAAGCCCCGCGCGCTTCGCTGCGGCGACCGGGGCCAGCGCCTCCGGGTAGCGCCACGATCCGACGACTCGATCGACCCCAGAGAGCCGTGTCACTTCGGCGAGGTCGTCGTCGCCTTCTGTGATGCCGGTCTGCACGGGCTTGCACACCGCCACGTCGATGCCCGCAAGCCGCGCGCAACACGCCAGCGCCGCGGTCGCGACCGTCTTGCCGACAGCGGTGCCGGTGCCGGTGACGAACAGGTGGCTCACTGGCGGGCGGTGTGCAGCACTTCGGCCAACACCCGCTGCGCGGTGTCCAGTTCGTCGTCGCTCAGCGACGCCCTGGCCGTCAACCGCAGCCGCGACGTGCCCGGCGGCACCGACGGCGGTCGGAAACATCCCACGCGCACCCCGCGCTGAACGCACGCGGCCGCAGCGCCCACGGCCACCTCGGGTTCGCCCAGAATCACCGACACCACCGCGGACTCGGGCCTCTCTGCCACTCTGCAGGTGTCCGCGAGGACGGCGGCGTTGCGCAACACCGTGCGGGGCCGGTCGGGTTCGGCGATCAGCACCCGCAGCGCGGCCAGCGCCGCGCCCAGCGCGGCCGGTGCGAGCCCGGTGTCGAAGATCATCGGCCGGGCCGCGTCGATCAGATGGTCGCGCACCGCCGTCGGGCCGAGCACCACCCCGCCCTGGCTGCCGAGCGCCTTCGACAGCGTTGTCGTCATCACCACGTCGGGCGCTCCGGCGAGCCCCACCTCGTGCAGCAGCCCGCGACCGCCGTCGCCCCGCACGCCCAGGCCGTGCGCCTCGTCGGCGATCAGCAGCGCGCCGTGGCGACGGCACACCTCGTGCAGCGACAGCAGCGGCGCCAGGGCGCCGTCCGCGGAGAACACCGAGTCGGTGACCACTACCGCGCGGTCCTCCTGCCGTGATGCCAGCGCTGCGTCGACGGCGTCGACGTCCCGGTGCGGCGTCACCACAACCCGGGCCCGCGACAGCCGGCACGCGTCTACCAGCGACGCGTGGCTGTGCGCGTCGGACACCACCAGCGACCCGGGGCCGGACAATGCGACGACGGCCGCCAAGTTTGCGGCGTAGCCCGACGAGAACACCAATGCCGAAGGGGCGCCGACGAATTCGGCCAACGCGTTTTCGAACTCCTCGTGCAGCTCGGTGTTGCCGGTCACCAGCCGCGAGCCGGTCGACCCGGCGCCCCAGGTGCGCAGCGCCTGCACGCCGCCGTCGATCACCGCGGGGTGCTGCGACAGCCCCAGGTAGTCGTTGGAGGCGAGGTCCACCTCGGCGCCCACCGGCGACCGCGTCCGCAAGGACCGGCGCAGTCCCGCACCCCGGCGCTGCCGCTCGACCTCGTCGAGCCACGCCAGCGGCGACATATCGATGCGGCTTTTCATCAGCGCTTACCCTACGCAACCCGCGACGGCGGCCGCGCTTCAGTCACCGATGCGTTCGAACCTTTCCTCGAAGTCGGTGCTGATACAGCTGCTGCCGGGAGTCGTTATCTCGTTGTGCCCGTGCCCGCTCAAACAGTGTGATGGGATTCTGCGGAGGCTTCCTGAAGCGGGAATTCCGCAGTCCTCTTGATATGAGTGGGGCCGCTCGGTGTGGGAAACGAGCATGAAGGACGGATCCCATCTGAACGTCTATGAAGTGCCGGTGAGCATGAGTTGAGCCGCGTCGTCGAAGCGCGCGTGTTGTTGGCCCACTCCTCGAGCTAAGGTTCGTCAGGTGCCGGCACCGGCGGCAGGGTCACCGGGTCGAGGCGCGCCAGCACAGTGCCATCCGAGGCGAGCAGATCGAGTCCACCAGCCACGTGGCTCGTGCGATTGAGAGCCGTTTGCACGGCCGTCTCCACCGCCATGACCTCCGGTGTGCACATCATCTTGGTGGAGCCGAGGTCGGAAAAAGAGAGATCGGTACCAGCCGAGGAATAGCGACCGAAAAAGCGATTGCAGCCCGACGAGCCCGCCGCCGCACCGCCTGCCGAGAATTCGAGGGTCGCCTCGACGGTGGCGGGAGGAGCCACCCCGAGGATCTCGACGAAGCGCCAGGACGTACCGGCCAGGCCCGGTGCCATGGGCTCGTCCAGCGGCACGGTCGGGCTCGTCGACGCATTGCCGCCATCGCCTTTCGCACTGCGGATCGACCCCGAGTCGGCCGCAGCCGGCGTCGCGAACGCCAACGCGGCTACCAGTGCGCCGACGGCCGAGCGCGCCATCTTTTTCCACCAACGCGCGATCACGTCGCCAAACTACACATTCCACGGCCCGACCTGCGGGACATTGAGCTGCGTCGATTACCCTCCCTAGGCACCCGTGCGCCGATGGTGAGCTCAAGGAGTGTTTCAAAGGGCAGCGACGGCGACCATTGCCGAGGTGATCTGCGCGATCTCGTCAGGCGAGCAGATGTAGGGCGGCATCGCATAGATCAGGTTGCGGAACGGCCGCAGCCACACGCCGTGGTCCAGCGCGACGGGCGTGGCGACCGCAAGGTCGACGGGCTGCCGCATCTCGACCACACCAATCGCGCCGAGTACCCGGACGTCGGCCACGCCGTCGACGGTCTGCGCTTTCTGCAGGCCCGACCGAAGCCCCGACTCGATCGCGCGCACACGGGACCGCCAATCCTGGCCGAGCAGCAGCTCCACCGACGCCACCGAAACCGCACAGGCCAGCGCGTTGGCCATGAACGTCGGGCCGTGCATCAGTGCGCCGGGCTCGTGGCTGCTGATGGTCTGCGCGATGTCTCTACTGCACAACGTCGCGGCCAGCGTGATGTACCCGCCGGTCAGCGCCTTGCCGACGCACATAATGTCCGGCGCGACACCGGCATGATCGGCGGCGAACAGCTCCCCGGTGCGGCCGAAACCGGTCGCGATCTCGTCGAAGATCAACAGCACGCCGTGGCGCCGGCACATTTCGCGCAGGTCGACGAGGTAGCCGGCGTCGTGGAATCTCATCCCACCGGCACCCTGTACCACGGGTTCGACGATCACCGCGGCCAGCTCGTGGGCGTGGCGGGCCAGTTGGTCCTCGAACGCAGCGGAGTACGACGAGTCATACTCGGAAGGCACCTGCGGCGCAAACACCTGCCGCGCCAGCACGTCGGTCCACAACACGTGCATGCCGCTGTCGGGGTCGCAGACGCTCATCGGGGTGAACGTGTCGCCGTGGTAGCCGCCGCGCCAGGTCATCAGCCGGTGTTTGGTCGGGCGGCCGAAGCTGCGCCAGTACTGAAGCGCCATCTTGACCGCGACCTCCACCGACACCGAGCCGGAGTCGCTGAAGAACACCGTGTCCAGGCCGGGAGGGGTGATGTCGACGAGCAGTTGCGCGAGCCGCGCCGCCGGTTCGTGGGTCAGCCCGCCGAACATCACGTGGTTCATCGTCGCGAGCTGATCCGTGATCGCGGTGTCCAGCGCCGGATGACCGTGGCCGTGAATCGCCGTCCACCACGAGCTCATCGCATCGAGCACATCGAGCCGCCGGCCGTCGCGGATCACGGTAAGGGACGCGCCCTGTGCGGCCACCGCGACCGTCGGCGCCAGCGCGTGCTCGCCCATCGGGCTGTAGGGGTGCCAGACGTGCGCTGCGTCGATCGCGCCGATCTGCTCGGGGGTCAACGCGGGCACGGAGACCGAGCCTAATGCTCCGCCCGCGACGGGCGGTCGTGGATAGCCGCCGATAGGGTCGAATGATGGCCTCGAGTAAAACGAACCGCGATGAGCGCTGGCGCGAAGAGCCGAAGGCAGCGGACACCGGGCCGATCCTGGCCACGGTGTGGCCGGGCACGCCGTATCCGCTGGGCGCCACCTATGACGGCGCGGGCACCAACTTCTCGCTGTTCTCCGAGGTCGCCCAACACGTAGACCTGTGCCTGATCGAGAAGGACGGCACCGAGGAGCGCATCCCCCTCGACGAAGTCGACGGCTTCGTCTGGCATGCCTATCTGCCGGCGATCACTCCGGGGCAGCATTACGGATTCCGCGTCCACGGGCCGTGGGAGCCGGCCGCCGGGCATCGGTGCGATCCGAGCAAGCTGCTGCTGGACCCATACGGGAAGGCCTTCGACGGCGACTTCAAACGGGGCCGGGCGCTGTTCTCCTACGACATGGCCGCGGCCCAGCACGACGACTCGGCATCGGTCAAGGCGCCGACGATCAACTCGCGCCGTCGCACGATGACCAGCGTGGTGATCAACCCGTTCTTCGACTGGGGGTCAGACCGGGCACCGCGGCGGCCGTACAACGAGACGATCATCTACGAGGCCCACGTCAAGGGCATGACGCAGACCCATCCCGGCCTGCCCGAAGAACTGCGCGGCACCTACGCAGGGCTGTCCCATCCCGCCGTGATCGAGCACCTGCTGTCACTGAACGTCACTGCGCTCGAGCTGATGCCGGTGCACCAGTTCATGCACGATTTCCGGCTGCTCGACCTGGGCCTGCGGAACTACTGGGGGTACAACACCTTCGGGTTCTTCGCGCCGCAGAACTCCTACGCGTCGATCCGGCAGCCCGGTGCCGCGGTCGGCGAGTTCAAGACCATGGTGCGCACGTTCCACGAGGCCGGCATCGAAGTCATCCTCGACGTGGTTTACAACCACACCGCCGAGGGCAATCAGCTGGGACCCACGATCAACTTCCGCGGCATCGACAACGCCGCCTACTACCGGCTGGTCGACGAGGATTTGCGCTACTACAAGGACTACACCGGCACCGGCAACAGCCTGAACGCGCGCCATCCGCACACACTGCAATTGATCATGGATTCGCTGCGCTACTGGGTGCTGGAGATGCATGTCGACGGCTTCCGGTTCGACCTGGCCTCAACGCTGGCCCGCGAACTGCACGACGTCGACCGGCTGTCGGCGTTTTTCGATCTGGTGCAACAGGACCCGGTGGTCAGCCAAGTCAAGCTGATCGCCGAGCCATGGGACGTCGGCGAGGGCGGCTATCAGGTGGGCAACTTCCCCGGCCTGTGGACCGAATGGAACGGCAAGTACCGCGACACCGTCCGCGACTACTGGCGCGGCGAGCCCGCCACGCTCGGCGAGTTCGCGTCACGGCTGACCGGGTCGTCGGACCTGTACGAGGAGACCGGGCGCCGGCCCGGCGCCAGCATCAACTTCGTCATCGCACACGACGGTTTCACGCTGCACGACCTGGTGTCCTACAACGAGAAGCACAACGAGGCGAACGGCGAGGGCAACCGCGACGGCGAGAGCCACAACAGGTCGTGGAACTGCGGCGTGGAAGGCCCCACCGACGACCCCGAGATCATCAAGCTGCGGTGCCGTCAGATGCGTAATTTCCTGGCGACACTGATGGTTTCGCAGGGCACTCCGATGATCGCGCACGGCGACGAGATGGGCCGCACCCAGCTGGGCAACAACAACGTCTACTGCCAGGACTCCAAGCTGTCGTGGATGGACTGGTCGCTGACGGAGCGTAATGCCGACCTGCTCGAGTTCAGCCGGAAGGTGACTGCGCTGCGCAAGCACCATCCGGTGTTCCGCCGCCGCCGCTTCTTCGAGGGGACACCTATCCGCAGCGGCGCGCAGACCCGCGACATCGCCTGGCTCACGCCCGCCGGGCAGGAGATGACACCGGAAGACTGGGGCAGCGGGTTCGGAAAGAGCATCGCGGTGTTTCTCAACGGAAGGGCGATTCCCGAACCGGACGCCCGTGGTTTCCCCGTCGTCGACGACTCGTTCCTGCTGTGCTTCAACGGCCATGACGAGGATCTGGATTTCGTTGTGCCGGGGGGAATCTACGGCAGCGAATGGGAAGCGTGCCTGGACACCGCCGATCCGGAGGGCAACACCGACCTGGTGGTGCGGGTGGGCGACAAGATCACGCTAGAGGCCCGCTCGGTGATCGTGTTGCGCAGAGCAGCGTGACTGGCTGCGCTTCGTCCCCCGCAAGCGGGAGGTACCCCCACCTCGCGTCCGCGGCCGTCGTCTCCACCTACCGGCTGCAACTGCGCGGGCCGGCCAGCGGTCAACCGTTCACGTTCGCCGACGCCGAGAACCTGCTCGACTACCTCGACGATCTGGGTGTCACGCACGTGTATCTGTCGCCGATCCTCACCGCGGTCAACGGCTCCACCCACGGCTACGACGTCACCGACCCGACAACGGTTTTCGACGAACTCGGCGGTGCGAACGGGCTGGCGCGGCTGTCCGCCGCGGCACGCTCCCGAGGGATGGGGTTGGTCGTCGACATCGTGCCCAACCACCTCGGCGTCGATGCTCCTGCGCAGAACCCGTGGTGGTGGGATGTGCTGCGGCACGGCCGCGATTCGGCATACGCGCCATACTTCGACATCGACTGGGGCTCGGACAACGGCGTCGACGGCAAGCTTGCCCTGCCGGTGCTGGGTTCCGACGACGACGTCGCCGACCTCACCCTCGACGGCGACCTGTTGCGCCTTGGTGACCTCACGTTCCCGATCGCGCCGGGCACTGGCGACGGGACGGGACCGCAGGTGCACGACCGCCAGCACTACCGGCTGATCGGATGGCGCCGCGGATTGTGCGGCTACCGAAGGTTTTTCGCGATCACGTCCCTGGCCGGACTCCGACAGGAGGACCGTGGCGTTTTCGATGCCAGTCACGCCGAGGTACGCCGT
>DASWBF010000097.1:0-4458 GCA_036390735.1 Mycobacterium sp.
ATGGACGCGTTCTTCGCGTCCGTCGAGCAGCTGACGCGCCCGACGCTGCGGGGGCGACCGGTGCTGGTGGGCGGTCTCGGCGGCCGCGGGGTCGTCGCCGGCGCCAGCTACGAGGCCCGCGCGTTCGGTGCACGCTCCGCGATGCCGATGCACCAGGCACGCCGCCTCGTCGGTGTCCAGGCCGTCGTGCTTCCGCCGCGCGGCGTCGTCTACGGGCTAACCAGCCGCCGCGTCTTCGACACGGTTCGCGTAGTGATGCCAGTGCTCGAGCAGCTTTCCTACGACGAGGCGTTCGGCGAACCGGCCGAACTGGCCGGCGCATCGGCGGTCGACGTCGAACGGTTCTGTGAGGTATTGCGGGGCCGCGTCCGGGACGACACCGGCCTGGTCGCCTCCGTCGGCGCCGGGTCCGGCAAGCAGATCGCGAAGATCGCGTCCGGGTTGGCCAAGCCTGACGGCATCCGCGTGATCCGGCGCGACGAGGAGCGCCTTCTGTTGGCGGCGCTGCCGGTGCGCCGGCTGTCGGGGATCGGTCCCGTTGCCGAGGAGAAGCTGCACCGGCTCGGGATCCAGACCATCGGCCAGTTCGCCGACCTAACTGACGCGGAGGCGGCAGACGTTCTCGGCGGGACCGTCGGCCCAGCGCTGCATCGGCTCGCTCGTGGCATCGACGACCGCCCGGTGGCCGAACGTGCCGAAGCCAAGCAGATAAGCGCCGAGTCGACGTTCCCAACCGACCTGACGACGTTGGCGCAGCTGCAGCAGGCGGTGGGTCCGATCGGCGAGCACGCGCATCAGCGGCTGATGAAGGACGGCCGCGGCGCGCGCACTGTGACGGTCAAGCTGAAGCGCGCTGACATGACCACCCTGACCCGCACCTTGACGCTGCCGTACGCCACCGTCGACGCCACCACGTTGATCGCGGCGGGGCGTCGGCTTCTCCTCGACCCGTTGGAGATCGGCCCGATTCGCCTCGTCGGAGTTGGCTTTTCGGGGTTAAACGAGGTTCGTCAGGAGCCGCTGTTTCCTGACCTCGACGCCTGGGCGGAGCCCACCGACACGACGTCGGCGACAGCGCCGACCACAGTGCCGAGTGGCTGGCGCATCGGTGACGACGTGCACCACGGGCAGTCGGGCCACGGCTGGGTGCAGGGCGCCGGGCACGGCGTGGTGACGGTGCGGTTCGAAACCCGCGCCAGCGGGCCCGGCCCCGCGCGCACTCTTCCCGCCGACGACCCCGCGCTACAGCGAGCCAACCCCGTCGACAGCCTGGACTGGCCCGAGTACGTCAACGCTCTGCTTGACGAGTCAGCCCCAGCGGGCGACGACGTCGCCGACGGATGAACCCGTGGCGAGCGCGGCCATCAGCAACACCCGCGCCTGCGGCGGGCGCAGCCGGCGCACCTCCACCGCGCCGGCCCCCACCAGTTGTCGGCCTGGCCCGTACCGGGCGCTGACCCCGCCGGACGGCACGCGCGTCGACACCGCCACCGTGACACCCGCCGCGCAGTGCGCGCGAACCGCGTCGACGATCGCGTCGCTCGCGTTGCCCGAGCCCAGCGCCTCCAGCACGATTCCGCGCGCACCCGCTGCCACACACGCGTCAAGTGCGACCGCGTCCGCACCCAGATAGCACGCAACCACGTCGACGCGCGGCGCCGAGGCCGCCGAGACGTGTCCCAGAAACGGCCGCTCTTTGCGATCTCTGACCTGCGGGCCGTCGAAACCGCCCGCGATCTTCTGCGTGCCCAGCGGCGCCAGCACCGCGCCGCCGAAACAGATCACCACGCCGAGTCCGCGGCTGTCGGCGTTGGCGGCCAGCGCGACCGCGGCGCGGAGATTCGCCGGGCCGTCCGCGTCGGGGGCGTCGGCGCTTCTCGCTGCGCCGGTCAGCACCACCGGAGCCGCCCCGCCGTAGGTCAGCTCCAGCCACAGCGCCGTCTCCTCCATGGTGTCGGTGCCGTGAGTGACGACGACGCCGTCCGCGCTGCCGTCGAGTGCCGTTGAGATCGCCGACGAGATCAGATCCCAGTCCTCGGCGGTCAGCTGCGAACTGTCCTTCGCCATCACGTCGACGACGTCGATGCCGTCGATGCCGTCGAGCAGCTCTGCGCCGGTGCGCGCGGGACGCAACACGCCGCTGGCATCGGCCACCGAAGCGATGGTTCCGCCCGTGGTCACGACCGTGACGCGGCTCATGGGCGAATCATGCATCACGGCGTCGTGCTGTGGTCAATGGCCTTTTGGGATGATGGGCAAGTGAGCGACGAATCGAGGCCCGCATCGGCCATGGGCGATGGCGTCGGCGCTCGGCCGCGGCGCCGGGTCGGGCTGCTGGTCACGGTGGCCGCGGTGATGCTGGCGGTTGACATCGTCAGCAAGGTTCTCGCGGTGCGCATGCTCAATCCCGGGCAGCCGGTGTCGATCATCGGCGACACGGTGACGTGGACTCTGGTCCGTAACTCCGGGGCGGCCTTTTCGATGGCCACCGGCTACACCTGGATCCTCACGCTGATCGCCACCGCAGTCGTCATCGGCATCATCTGGATGGGCCGGCGGCTGGTGTCCCCGTGGTGGGCGATCGGACTCGGCATGATCCTGGGCGGGGCCCTGGGCAACCTCATCGACCGGTTCTTCCGCTGGCCTGGGCCGCTGCGCGGGCATGTCGTCGATTTCCTGTCGATCGGGTGGTGGCCGGTGTTCAACGTCGCCGACGCGTGTGTGGTCGGCGGTGCCGCGCTGCTGGTGGCGCTGTCGGTGTTCGGCTACGACTTCGACACCGTCGGGAGGCGGACGCCGGACCCCGTTGAGCGCTGATGGCTGATCGGTCGATGCCGGTCCCAGAGGGACTGGCCGGAATGCGGGTCGACGCCGGCGTGGCCCGGCTGCTGGGACTGTCCCGTACCGCCGCGGCGGCACTGGCGGAGGAGGGGGCCGTCGACATCGACGGCGCCCGCGCCGGTAAGTCAGACCGCCTGGCCGCGGGCGCCTGGCTTCAGGTGCGGCTGCCCGATCATCCTGCGCCCCTGAAGAACCGGGTCGAAGAAGTGGCTGGCATGACGGTGCTCTACGCCGACGACGACATCGTCGCGGTGGACAAACCCGCGGGCGTCGCCGCGCACGCCTCGGTGGGCTGGACCGGCCCGACCGTGCTCGGCGGTCTGGCTGCGGCCGGTTTCCGGATCACCACGTCGGGAATTCACGAACGACAGGGCATCGTGCATCGTCTCGACGTGGGCACTTCGGGGGTGATGGTGGTCGCGTTGTCCGAGCGTGCCTACACATTGCTCAAGCGCGCGTTCAAGCAGCGCACCGTCGACAAGCGTTATCACGCTCTGGTACAAGGTCATCCGGACCCGTCAAGCGGCACCATCGACGCGCCGATCGGCCGGCACCGTGGCCACGACTGGAAGTTCGTGGTGTCCGAGCATGGCCGTCACAGCATCACCCATTACGATACTGTGGAAATGTTTCCGGCCGCGAGCCTGCTAGACGTTCACCTGGAAACCGGTCGTACACACCAGATTCGGGTACACTTCGCGGCGCTGCACCATCCCTGCGTCGGCGACCTGACCTACGGTGCCGACCCGACACTGGCGAAAAAGCTTGGGCTGGACCATCAATGGCTGCACGCGCGGTCCCTGGCCTTCGCGCATCCAGCCGACGGCCGTCGCATCGAGATCACCGCGCCGTACCCGCCCGACCTGCAGCACGCGCTCGACGTGCTGCGCGGTCACAGCACGTGAGCACGAAGGACCGCTCCGGGCTGGCCTACGGGGTCGGCGCGTATTTGTGGTGGGGATTGTGCCCCGGCTTTTTTCCGCTGCTGCTGCCCGCCGGGTCGCTGGAGGTGCTGGCGCACCGCTACGTCTGGACGGCGCTGTTCCTGGTCCTCGTGCTGATCGTTGCGCGCCGGCTCGGCGACCTGCGCCGGCTCAGCGCTCGCACCTGGCTGCTGCTGGCGGCGGCCTCGGTACTAATCGGGATCAATTGGGGCACATACATTTTCGCGGTAACACACGGCCATGTGGTGGATGCCGCGCTCGGGTACTTCATCAACCCGCTGGTGTCGGTGGCGCTGGGTGTGGTTGTTCTGCGGGAGCGTCTGCGGCGGCTGCAGTCGGTGGCGCTGGTGATCGCGGTGGCGGCGGTGGCGATGCTGACGGTCCAGGTGGGCGGCCCGCCGGTGATCGCGCTGGCGCTGGCCACGTCGTTCGGGGTGTACGGCCTGGTGAAGAAGGTGGTCGACGCCGATCCGCGGGTCAGCGTGGCGGTCGAGTCGCTGCTGGCGCTGCCGTTCGCCGGGAGCTACCTGGTCGCGCTGCAGGTGCTCGGCAACGGTCACTTCGTCGGATTCGGCGTCGGACACACCACGCTGCTGGCGCTCGCCGGCCCGGTGACCGCGATTCCGCTGCTGCTGTTCGCCGCGGCGGCGCAGCGCCTGCCGCTGATCACCCT
>DASWBF010000098.1:0-4055 GCA_036390735.1 Mycobacterium sp.
CGGACAAGACTCCAACTCATGACCGATGAGCGTTACGTCGTGACCCGCACCATCGCCGCCACACCGGGCGAGATCTTCGCGATCCTTTCCGACCCGTCGCGGCATCGGGACACCGAACCGGGCGACTGGGTGCGCGACGCGATCGACACCGAACCGATCATCGGCACCGGGCAGATCTTCGCGGTGAACATGTTTCTGGAACGGCTCGGCGGGCCCTACGTCATGCACAACCTGGTGACCGCATTCGAACAGGACCGGACGATCGTGTGGTCTCCCGGGCGACTCGACGACGCGGGCAACCACCAACCCGGCGGCTGGACGTGGCGCTACGACCTTGCTCCGAACGGGACGGGCACCGACGTCACCCTCACCTACGACTGGAGCGGGACACCCCAGCAGTTCCGCGACAGTGTCCGCCGCATGCCACCGTTCGGAGTGGAGTTCATCGAGGACTCGCTCGACGCGCTCGGCCGCTCCGTCGCACCGACCGGTTAGCCGTTCTCGACGACGATCCGACTGCGGCCGGGTAACCCGCAGACGCCGCTGCGGTACGCCGTCACCAACTTGCGCGACGGCGGCACATTCTCTGCTCGCGCCGTCTCGGTCACCCAGGGTGACGATCAAGTGATTCTCGAAGCGCTGGCGTCGTTCACCGAACCCGTCGACGTCATCGACTATCAGCAGCACATGCCCGAGGTACCGGCGCCGGAAGCGTTGCCGCCCATAGAAGTTCAGCTCGCCGACTATGCGAACGAACTCGACGGGTTCTGGGTGCAGCCGCGCGCGGTCAGCACGCGCTACATCGATCCACCGCCACTGCTGGCGGCCGACCTGCCTGACGCGCCGGCTCCGGTGAGCCGACTGTGGCTACGCGTTGGCGGCGATGTGCCGACCGACCCATTGACCGCCAGCGCTCTGCTCGCCTACATCAGCGACTGGTCGATTCTCGACCCGGTGCTCTACGTGACTCGCCGGCCGCCGGTGGCCAGCAGCATCGCCTCCCTCGACCACGCCATGTGGTTCCACCGGCCGCCCGACTTCTCGGATTGGCTGCTCTACGACCAGCGCTCACCGAGCGGAATCGGCGCCCGCGGCCTGTCCAACGGTGCGATCTACAACCGGGCGGGGCAGTTGGTGTGCACGGTGGTGCAAGAGGGCTACCTGGGCCGCAGCTGACGTTAGCTGTACTCGGCGGCGCCGTCCTCCAGCACCAGCCGGGTATTGGACCCGTCCGGGTTCGACGCCTCCGTGCGGAACACCGCATGACCGGGTTCCGTCCGCCAGATCGAGGTCGTCAACGTCTCGCCAGGGAACACCGGAGAGGTGAACCGCGCGCCGACGGCCCTGACCTTCGTGGCGTCTCCGCCACCGAGTTCGGCGACCAACGCCCGGCCCGCGACGCCATACGTGCACAGCCCGTGCAGGATCGGCTTCGGGAACCCGGCCATCTCTCGTGCGAACCACGGGTCGCTGTGCAGCGGATTGCGATCGCCCGACAGCCGGTAGAGCAGCGCCTGGTCCTCGCGCGTCGGCAGCGCGACCCGCGCGTCGGGCTCACGTTCCGGAATCTCCGGCGGCACCGGACGCTGACCGGGCTGCCCGCCGAAGCCGCCCTCGCCGCGGATGACCGCGGTCGTCAGCGTCTCGGCGACCACCTGCGACGTCTCCGGGTCGGTGCCTGTGGCCTTGAGCACGACGATCGCGTTCTTGCCCTCGCCCTTGTCCTGAATGTCGGCGACTTCGGCGCCGACGCTCAACGTCCCGGCCGGTGGCAGCGGCGCGAAAAGCCGGATCGCCTGTGATCCGTGCAGCAGCATCGCGAAGTTGAAGGTGCCGATCTTGGCGGCTGCGGCGAACGGCAGGCAGGCGATCACCGCGTACGTCGGCAATACCTGTTGGTCGATGTCGTGACTGTTCTCGGTGGTGAAGGCGAGGTCGTCGACACCGGCGCCGACGCCGAGCGCATAGAGCAACGTGTCGCGGTCAGTCCAGGTGAAGAGCTGCGGCTCGGTTTTCGCGCCAACGGCGTTCGGGTCAATCGGCATTGCAGCTCCTTCGAGTCGCTAGTCGGGTGTGATCGGCAGATCCGGGCAAACCTTCATGTAGTCGATCTCCGTCAACACCCATTCGTTCCACTGCTGGTGGCTCATGTTGGTGGTCAACTTGGCGCACAGGACTTCTGGTTTCGCACGCGACGGCCATGATCTCACCGTCTCGCCACTCGTGGCCACGATGCGCTGACCATCCGCATCAGATCGCTGATCGCATCTCCGTACTGCGTCGAAGGCAATGCCGCGACGCCAGTTGGCGTATAAGTAGACCGTCCTAGGTGGCTGTCGATGCTGACGCCTAACCGCGAGCCGGCCAGCTCGGTGACTTCACCGCTGCACGGTTGTCTCCTGGCCGGCGTACTCCTTACGCAGCGTCGTCTTGAGCACCTTGTCGGTGGCGGTGCGGGGCAGTTCCGGCACGTACTCGACGCGGGTGGGGCACTTGAAGTGGGCCAGGCGCTCGCGGGCGTAACCGATCAGTTCGTCGCCGGTCACCTGCGCGCCGTCCTTGAGAGCTACGACGGCGATGGGTGTCTCACACCATTTGGTGTGCGGCACACCCACGACAGCGACTTCACGGACTGCCGGGTGGCGGTAGAGCACCTGCTCAACCTCGATCGGGTAGACGTTCTCCCCGCCGGTGATGATCATGTCCTTCTTGCGGTCGACCAGGGTGATGAAGCCCTCGGCATCCATGCGGCCCAGGTCTCCGGTGTGGAACCAGCCGCCGCGAAACGCCTCGGCGGTCGCCTCGGGCAACCCCCAGTAGCCGGCGAAGACGTTTGGGCCGCGAACGACGAGCTCGCCCACCTCGCCGGTGTGCACATCGCGGTCGTTCTCGTCGACGATGCGAGTCTCCACGTGGAACAAGGCTCGCCCGATCGAACCCGCCTTCGCCTTGACATGATCGGCGTCGAGAATCGAAACCGTAGGAGCCGTCTCGGTCAGGCCGAATCCCTCCTGAAACGGCACTCCCTTTCCGCGGAAGTATTCGAGCACCGGCAACGGGCACGGCGCGCCAGCGGTCACAGCCAGCTCGAGCGCAGACAGGTCGTAGGTTTCAAAGCCCGGAACCGTCATCAGCGCGGACCACATCGCCGGTACCAGGAACTGGACGGTGACGCGCTCCCGCGCCATCGTGGCGAGCGTCTTCTCCGGATCGAACGCCGGCAGGATCGCGCTTGTACCACCGACATACAGCAGCGGAAGGGTGTGCACCCCAAGCCCCCCGATGTGGAACATCGGCGCGACCGTGACTGTCCGGTCGCCCTCACGGAGCCGGTGCCCCATGACTGTGTTGATCGCATTCCACAAGAGGTTGTCGTGGGTGAGCATCGCCCCTTTGGGGCGCCCGGTAGTGCCCGACGTGTACATGAGGCAACACAGGTCGCTTCCGGCCGCGTTGGTGCCGAGCGCACGCGGCTCGCCGCTCGCGAGCGCCTGTTCGAAGTCTGCCTCGCCGTCGGAGGACTCGCCGCCGACCACCACTCGGGCGCGTACCTGCACGCCCTCGCGGGCAAGAGCGGCGCGGGCAAGCGGGAACAGCTGACCCGACCACACGAAAACATGGGCGCCTGAGTCGGCCAGCAGGTAGGACACTTCCGGCGGGGCCAGCCGGAAGTTGATGGGCACGAAGACCGCCCCCAGCTTCGCGGTGGCGAACATCGTCTCTAGCAAGGCGGCGCTGTTGACCATCAAAACGGCCACCCGGTCGCCCTGCCGCACACCCAATTCGCGCAGTGCGCGGGCGAATTGGTCTGTGCGCCGGTCGAACTCGGCGTAGGTGATGCGATTGTCTCCGTCGATAATCGCGATACGGTCTCCGGACAGGAAGGCCCGCCGGGCCGCCCAGCTGCCTATCCCACCGGTGGTCCCGCTTTTACCGCTTTCCATTTCGGCGACCTTTCCGCGGCGGCAATTTCACTCATGATTGCGCATCTCGCGACGAAGCACTCCTGAACGCCGAGCATCCAGCACGAGCATGGCGGGAACCGCTGTGTCGGT
>DASWBF010000099.1:0-5638 GCA_036390735.1 Mycobacterium sp.
CTCGGTGTCGCGCATGCGGCAAATCCTGCCGCTGACCGCCCGTCAAACCCAAGCCGGACCCCACACAGAAGCCGGAAGAGCCCTAGATTTCAACCGGGTACTGCGGCTCGCTGATCTGCGGCACAATGCTGCGCTCGACGAAGATCGCGTGCCAGAGCATGAAGATCAGCACCGTCCAGAGCCGACGGCTGTGATCGCTGGTGCCGGCGAGGTGTTCGTCGAGCATCCGGCGCACCGCAGCGACGTCGATCAGTTCGTCGGCCTGCGTGGCGCGCAGCATCTCGTGTGCCCAGTCGAGCAGCTCGCCTGCCTGCAGCCAGTGCCGGATCGGAACGGGGAAACCGAGTTTCGGCCGGTTCAGCACATGTGCAGGCACGATCGGCTCCAACGCCCGCCGCAGCGCGTACTTGGTGGTGGTGCGGGTGATCTTCTGCTCCAGCGGCAGCCGTGACGCCACCGCGAACACCTCGGGATCCAGGAACGGCACGCGCAGCTCCAGCGAGTTGGCCATCGTCATCTTATCGGCCTTCACCAAAATGTCGCCACGCAGCCACGTGAACAGGTCGATGTGCTGCATGCGCGCCACCGGATCCCAGTCTTGAGACTGTTCGTACACTCCTGCGGTGACGTCGGTGTGCGTCCATTCCGGACGGAAGATCTTCAGCACCGCCTGCAGCTGCGGATCGGAAAAGCTCCGGGCGTTGCCATAGTAGCGCTCCTCCAGCGTCTGTGACCCGCGGTGCAGCAGGCTTTTTCCACGCATTCCCTCCGGGAGCGGGGCCGAGACCTTGCGCATCGACCGGCGCAGCCGACCCGGAAGGTAGTCGAAAGGCTTCAGCGACAACGGTTCCCGGTAGATCGTGTACCCGCCGAACAGTTCGTCGGCGCCCTCGCCGGACAGCACCACCTTGACATGCTTGCGTGCCTCGCGGGCGATGAAGAACAGCGGCACCAACGCCGGGTCGGCGACGGGCTCGTCGAGATACCAGACGATCTCGGGCAGCGCGTCGACGAACTCCGCGGGGCTGACCACCTTGGACACGTGCCGCGCGCCGATTGCCTCCGCCGACGCGACGGCGACGTCGACCTCTGAAAACCCTTCCCGCTCAAAGCCGGTGGTGAACGTGATCAGCCGCGGGTTGTGCCGGATGGCGAGCGCGGCGATCGCGGTCGAATCGATGCCGCCAGACAGGAACGCTCCCACTGTGACGTCGGCGCGCATGTGCTTGGCCACCGAGTCCTCGAGCGCGGCGGTGATTTCGTCGTAGCGGGCCTGCTCACTGCCGTTGTTGAACGGCGTGGCGGCGAACCGCGGCACGAAATAGCGGGTGATCTGCGGCGGCTGTCCGGGGCGGATGACCGCTGAGCAGCCGGACTCCAGCCGCCGGATGCCGCGGTGCAGGGTCTCCGGCTCGGGGACGTACTGCAGAACCGTGTAGTGCTGCACGGCCCGTTCGTCGATCGCGAGGTCGAGGCCCAGTAGTCCGGCGATATCGAGCAGACACTTCTTTTCGCTTGCCACCGCGGTGCCGCCCGGGCCGGTCGCCATGAACAGCGGTTTGATGCCGAACGGGTCACGCGCGCAGAACAGTTCGTGGCGCTCCGTGTCCCACAGTGCGAACGCGAACATGCCGCGCAACCGCGCGAGCGCGTCGGCACCCCAGTAGTGATAGGCCGCGATGATCGCCTCGCCGTCGCCGTCCGTGGCGAACACCGCGCCCTGCTCGGCGGAAAGCTGCGCCCGCAGCTCCAGGTAGTTGTAGATCTCGCCGTTGAACACCAGCACGTAGCGGCCGGGCGCGTCCGCGGGCCCCCACCGCAGCGGCTGATGAGAGTGCTCGATGTCGATGATCGACAGCCGGTTGAAGCCGAACACTGCCTCGTCGCCGCCAGATGTCGCGGGCGCGGCGGCTCCGGAGGCCCAGGTGCCCGGCTCGTCGGGACCGCGGTGCCGCATCAGGTGCGCTGACTCGGCGACCTGGTCGACCACAGCGCCCGTGCCTGCGGGAGTGGCCGCAGGGTCGCGCACGAGGGCCAGCAGTCCGCACATCGAGGCCAAGTATGCCGCACGCGCCGGGTGGTCTACGCTGCGTAGTAGCAACTGCGACTGTCCCCGTTGAAGCACAGGAGGCGCCTTGAAACGGCTGCGGCTTCTCGGCTTAGCTCTCACTTTGGGTGTGGCGGCGCTCACGCTCACCGGGTGCAACGCCTACGATGCACTGAAACTGGGCTGGCCGGAGGGGATCACACCGGAGGCGCACGCCAACCTCAAGCTGTGGATCGGCTCGATCATCGCCGCTTTCGTCGTCGGCATCATCGTGTGGGGCCTGACGTTCTGGACGGCGGCGTTTCACCGGCACAAGAAGACCGACACCGACCTGCCCCGGCAGTTCGGCTACAACATGCCGCTCGAGCTGGTCCTGACGGTCACGCCGTTCCTGATCATCGCGGTGCTCTTCTACTTCACGGTCGTCGTGCAGGAACGGATGCTTCACAAGGAGCCGAATCCCGAGGTCGTCGTCGACGTCACCGCGTTCCAGTGGAACTGGAAGTTCGGCTACCAGAGCGTGAACTTCAAGGATGGCACCTACAACGTCAACCTCGTCGACAACGAGCGCAAGCTGGCCGAGGTGTCCAAGCCAGAAGGCATCGACAGCCACGGCGAGGAGATTGTCGGCGCGATCCGCGGCATGAACCCCGAGGACCGCTCCTACCTCAACTTCGACAAGGTCGAGACGCTGGGCACCAGCAACGAGATCCCGGTGCTGGTGCTGCCGGCGCACAAGCGCATCGAGTTCCAGCTGGCCTCCGCCGACGTCGTCCACGCGTTCTGGGTCATCGACTTCCTATTCAAGCGCGACGTGTTCCCCGACCCGGAGGCCAACCACACCGACAACAAGTTCCAGGTCACCGAGATCGAGAAGACCGGCGCGTTCGTCGGGCGGTGCGCCGAGCTCTGCGGCACCTATCACTCGATGATGAACTTCGAAGTGCGCGTGGTGGAACCCAACGTCTTCAAGGCCTACCTCGACGCGCGGATTGCCGGAAAGACGAACGCCGAGGCGCTGCAGATCATCGGTCTGCCACCGGCCGCCGTCACCACCCAACCGTTCGACACGCGCCGCGGCGAACAGTCCCTGTCCGCGCAGAAGTAAGGACACCCGATGCACATCGAAGCCCGGCTGTTCGAGATCCTGACGGCGTTCTTCACCGTGGCGACCGTGGTGTACGCGTTTCTGACCGCGTATTTCTTTCCCGGCGGAGTCGAGTGGGCAGGTGTCACGGCGCTGGTGATGACCACCGGGCTGACACTGATCATCGGCACGTTCTTCCGGTTCGTCGCACGCCGGCTCGACACCCGTCCGGAGGACTACGAGGATGCCGAGATCGCCGACGGCGCGGGGGAGTTGGGCTTCTATGCGCCGCATAGCTGGTGGCCGGTCATGGTCGCGCTGGCCGCGTCGGTCACCGCGGTCGGGGTAGCGCTGTGGCTGCCGTGGCTGATCGTCACCGGTGCGGTGTTGGTGCTGAGCGCCGCGGCGGGCCTGGTTTTCGAGTACTACATCGGGCCCGAGAAGCACTAAGCCCCGGACGCGAGGAGGACAAGAATCCCCGCCCCGAAGGTCACAATCCGGCAGTCAGTTGCCTTGTCGACGCCGTCGGTGGATTCGATCGATCCGCACGTTTCGGTAGTGTTGCCGAGGGCAACTTCGCGTGCCCGCACACCCTGTAGAGCGGTAGTTGAGAAGGAATTGCAGCGATGAGCGGGCCGAACCCCGGTGACGAGCCGGTCCACGGCGTGCCCACCCAGGACGTGAGCGCCGACACCGGGTTGTCGCAGGCGTACTCCGCCCCGGAGTCCGAGCAGTTCACCAGCGGCCCGTATGTCCCGGCCGATCCCGCGCTCTACGACTACGACACATACGACCCGGCGGCCGAACACGACGACGAGCCCCCCACCCCGCGCTGGCCGTGGGTAGTCGGTGTAGCGGCGATCTTGGCGGCCATCGCGCTGGTGGCGTCGGTGTCGCTGCTGGTGTTCCCGAGCCTCACCAGCAATGAGGCCCGCCCGACCACGACGACGCCCCCGCCGCCGGTGCAAGACGAGATCACCGAGACGACGCCGCCACCGCCGCCGCCGCCGACCAGCGAGCCGCCGCCCCCTCCGCCGCCGACCGAGACGGTCACGGTGACGTCGGAGCCCCCGCCTCCACCGCCTACCAGTGAGGCTCCGCCTCCGCCGCCGGCGCCGAGCCCGTCGGCCCCGGCGACCACAAGCGCCGCACCACCACCACCACCGCCGCCGACCACCACGACCACGACGACCGGCCCCCGGCAGGTGACGTACACGGTGACCGGCACGAAGGCTCCCGGTGACATCATCTCGATCACGTTCACCGACGCGTCCGGACGCAGCCGTACGCAGCGCAACGTCTACATCCCGTGGTCGTTCACGTTGACGCCGATCTCGAACTCGGAGATCGGGTCGGTGCAGGCGTCCAGTTTCTTCCAGGTGAGCAAGCTGAACTGCTCGATCACCGCGAGCGACGGCACGGTGCTGTCCCAGCGTTCCGACAATTCACCGGTGACCAGCTGCTGATGGACCGTTCCGAAACCGTCGACCGCGCATTGCTGGGCGCCTGCGCCGTGGTCTGGCTCGCCGTGATCGGGGTAAGCGTCGCGGCGGTCGTCGCGCTGGTGGAGTTGGGTTCCGGCCGGGCCGGCGAGCCGGCCCCCAACTCCGGCACGCCGTGGGGGCTTTACGTGGTGATCGGCATCTCGGCGGCGATCATCCTCGCGTCGGTTCCGCTGCTGCTGCGCGCGCGCCGGGCGGCTCAGCAGGAGCCGCCGCGGCGCCCGCCAAGCACAGCACCGCCAAGCACAGCACCGCGAAGCACAGCACCGCCAAGCACAGCACCGCGAAGGCCCGCCGCGCCCGCCGTCGAGGTGCCCATCGAAAAGCTGCGCGTGTTCGGTTCGGTGGCCGACTCCGCGGGCGAGCAGCCCCCGGGCGGGAAGCGGCCACCGCCGCCGTCACCGTATGGCGGCACGCTGTCCGACGATCTGGTCGAGGCGTTGTGGCTACGCTTCACGCTGTCGATGACAGCCGCGATGGGCGTGGCGACACTGGCAGTCGCCACCGCCACCTATTTCATGGCCGTCAAACATGACGGCTGGGCGTGGGCCGCGCTAACGGTGGCCGGAATCGTCACCGCGCTGATGCCGCTCATCCCGTGGCGGCAGCTGCGGCCCTTGCGCGCTTAGTCGCTCAGTGCTGGCCGTCCGGCGACGATCCGTTCCCGTCGCTGTCCTGCCGCTCGCGCAGCGCGGTGATCGCACGCTGCTCCTGCGCATGTGCGGACTCGGTGAGCGCCTGCTGCTCGGCCGGTGGATCCGCGGTCAGCAGGCTGCCCAACCCGGGCGCGCCGCCCGAGCCGAGCTTGTTCATCCGCTTGGGCACCGGAGCGCCCTGGTACTCCAGCGGAATCGGGTGGCCGTGGTCGTCGACCGGTCCCAGCGGCTGGTGCAGCTCGATGTAGGCGCCGTGCGGCAGCCGCTTGATGATGCCGGTCTCGACGCCGTGCTCGAGCACCTCACGGTCGCTGCGCTGCAGCGCGATTGCCCACCGGTACGCGAT
>DASWBF010000100.1:0-10688 GCA_036390735.1 Mycobacterium sp.
TGAAGCCCACCGACACGGGCATCACCAACGGGCAGATCTCGCGGGTGTACGGGCGGCAGGCCTCCGAGTACGTGATCCAGCGGGGCATGTCGCAGATCGGCGTGCCGTACTCGTGGGGCGGCGGAACGGCCGCGGGGAAAAGCATCGGCCAAGGCGACGCCACGGTGGGCTTCGACTGCTCAGGACTGGTTCTGTACTCGTTCGCCGGAGTCGGGATCAAGCTGCCGCACTACTCGGGCGCTCAATACGACATGGGGCGCAAGATCCCAGCCGCTCAGATGCGCCGGGGCGACGTCATCTTCTACGGACCCGGCGGCAGCCAGCACGTGACCATCTACCTCGGCAAGGATGCGAGCGGAGTCGGCCAAATGCTGGAGGCCCAGCAAACCGGGGTGCCGGTGAAAGTCTCGCCGGTGCGCACCAGTGGCATGACGCCGTACGTCGTGCGCTACATCGAATACTGACCAGGAGGGGAAGCGCTTTTGCGTCCGACTCGTCTGCTGCGGACCGTCTGTGTGGTCCTGGCGCCGCTGCTGATTGCGTTCGCGACACCGGCGGCGGCCGAGCCTGACGGCTGGGATCCGACACTGCCCCAGATCATCAGCGCCGGCGCGCCCGGCGACCCGCTGGCGATCGCCAACGCGTCGCTGCAGGCCAGCGCCCAGGCCGCGCAGACGACGATGGACCTCGGCCGCAAGTTCCTCGGCAGCCTCGGCCTGTTCCCCAACTCCACGGCTGCGCCGGGCCGGGTGTACGGCGCGCAGGCTATTGAATATGTGATCCGCCGCGGCGGGTCGCAGATAGGGGTCCCGTACTCCTGGGGCGGGGGCAGCCTTGACGGTCCGACCACCGGGATCGACTCCGGAGCAGGCACCGTCGGCTTCGACTGCTCGGGGCTGATGCGCTACGCGTTCGCCGGCGTCGGTGTGCTGATCCCGCGGTTCTCCGGGGACCAGTACACCGCGGGCCGGCACATTCCGCCCTCCCAGGCCAAGCGGGGCGACCTGATCTTCTACGGGCCCGGCGGTGGCCAGCACGTCACGATGTACCTGGGCAACGGCCAGATGCTGGAGGCGTCATCGCTGGCCGGCAAGGTCACGGTCAGCCCAGTGCGCACGGCCGGAATGACGCCGTACCTGACGCGGATGATCGAGAGCTGAGCCGACACACACAGCCGCCCGCCAGGCAACCTACGTCGACGGAAGTCCAGACGCCTGGAATAGTTGACGGCGGACACAGGTCTATCGACAGCGCTGGAGGATCTTGATGACGTCACCAGGTGGGCCGCCGCAGGGCGCCGGAACTTTTTCGGGGCCAGGTGGGGCTCCCGGTTACCCGGGTGCGCAGACCGCACCCGCGGCTGCTCCACCGCCTGAGCGCAACGGCGGGCTCGCCTCGGAGGTGCACACGCTGGAGCGAGCCGTCTACGAGGTCAAGCGGATCATCGTCGGCCAGGACCAGCTCGTCGAACGGATGCTGGTCGGGCTGCTGGCCAAGGGCCATGTGCTGCTCGAAGGTGTGCCCGGCGTCGCCAAGACACTGGCGGTCGAGACGTTCGCCCGCGTGGTCGGCGGCACCTTCGCCCGTATCCAGTTCACGCCGGACCTGGTGCCCACCGACATCGTCGGCACCCGCATCTACCGCCAGGGCAAGGAGGAGTTCGACATCGAGCTCGGCCCCGTCGTGGTGAACTTCCTGCTGGCCGACGAGATCAACCGCGCGCCGGCCAAGGTGCAGTCCGCGCTGCTCGAGGTGATGCAGGAACGCAGGATCTCGATCGGCGGCAAGGACTTTTCGATGCCGAACCCGTTCCTGGTGATGGCCACCCAGAACCCGATCGAGCAGGAGGGTGTGTACGCGCTGCCGGAGGCGCAGCGCGACCGCTTCCTCTTCAAGCTGAACATCGACTACCCGTCACCCGAGGAAGAGCGCGAGATCATCTACCGGATGGGCGTGAAGCCGCCGGAGCCCAAGCAGATCCTCGCTCCCGGTGACCTGCTGCGGCTGCAGGACGTCGCGAGCAACATTTTCGTCCACCACGCTCTTGTCGACTACGTCGTGCGGATCGTCACTGCCACCCGCCGGCCGGACCAGTTCGGCATGCCCGACGCCAGGGCCTGGATCGCCTACGGCGCGTCGCCGCGCGCCTCGCTCGGCATCATCGCGGCCGCTCGGGCGCTGGCGCTGGTACGCGGCCGCGACTATGTGATCCCGCAGGACGTCATCGAGGTCATCCCCGACGTGCTGCGGCACCGGCTGGTGCTGACGTACGACGCGCTGGCCGACGAGATCTCGCCGGAGACCGTGATCACCCGGATCATGCAGACCGTCGCCCTACCGCAGGTCAATGCCGTTCCGCAGCAAGGGCATTCGGTGCATCCCGTGGTGCCCGCCGCGGCGGCTGCGGCTAGTGGTCGGTGAGTCCGTCCGCCGGTCGGACCGTCGACCTTCCGTCGTTGCAGCGCGGTCAGATCCGCGACCCCGAGCTGTCGGCGGCGCTGCGCAAACTGGAACTCACAGTCCGGCGCAAGCTTGACGGCGTGCTCCACGGCGACCACCTCGGCCTGATTCCGGGGCCGGGCAGCGAGCCGGGTGAGTCGCGGCTCTACCAGCCCGGCGACGACGTCCGCCGGATGGACTGGTCGGTGACCGCGCGCACCAACCACCCGCACGTCAGGCAGATGATCGCCGACCGCGAGCTGGAGACGTGGCTGGTGGTCGACATGTCGGCCAGCCTGGACTTCGGCACCACGGGCTGCGAGAAGCGCGATCTGGCCGTGGCCGCTGCCGCGGCGATCGCGTTCCTCAACAGTGGTGGCGGCAACCGGCTCGGTGCGCTGATTGCCAACGGGCAGGACATCATTCGGGTGCCGGCGCTGTCGGGCCGGATGCATGAACAGACGCTGCTGCGAGCGATCGCGACCTCGCCGAAGGCTCCCGTGGGTGTACGCGGGGATCTCGCCGCCGCGATCGACGACCTGCGCCGGCCCGAGCGCCGACGGGGGATGGCGGTGATCATCAGCGACTTCCTCGGACCGATCAACTGGATGCGCCCGCTGCGCGCGATCGCCGGCCGTCACGAAGTGCTCGGCATCGAAGTCCTCGACCCGCGCGACGTCGAGCTGCCTGACGTCGGCGACGTGATCCTGCAGGACGCCGAGACCGGCGTCACCCGAGAGTTCACCATCGACGCCAAGCTGCGCGACGACTTCGCCAAGGCCGCGGCGGTTCACCGGGCAGAGGTGGCCCGCACCCTGCGGCGCTGCGATGCACCACTGCTGTCGCTGCGCACCGATCGTGACTGGATTGCGGACGTGGTGCGGTTCGTCAGCAGCCGACGTCGGGGAGCGATGGCGGGGCGATGAGCGCTTGCGCGAAGAGCAGAAGGCAGCGATGAGCGCTTGCGCGAAGAGCAGAAGGCAGCGGTAGCGGCCCCAAATCAACACGAATGAAATGACAAAGCTGAAATGACATCGCCTAATCACGCGTGTGTAATGACACGGCTCGGATGCGCATGAACGTGCCATTGTTAGGGCCGATGACGCTGACGGGCTTCGCCCACACGTGGTGGTTCCTCTTTCTGCTCGTCGTCGTCGGCCTGGTTGTGGCATACGTCCTCGCGCAGCTGGCCCGCCAACGCCGCGTGTTGCGGTTCGCGAACATGGAACTGCTGGAAAGCGTTGCGCCACAACGGCCGAACAGATGGCGGCACCTGCCCGCGATTCTTCTGGTGGCGTCGCTGGTTCTGTTCACGATCGCGATGGCCGGACCCACGCAGGACGTGCGGATCCCGCGCAACCGTGCCGTCGTGATGCTGGTGATCGACGTCTCGCAGTCGATGCGTGCCACCGACGTGGAGCCGAACCGGATGGCCGCGGCGCAGGTGGCGGCCAAGCAGTTCGCCGGCGAGCTGACCCCCGGCATCAACCTCGGTCTGATCGCCTACGCCGGCACCGCGACGGTGCTGGTGTCGCCGACGACCAACCGTGACGCCACCAAACTCGCGATCGACAAACTGCAGTTCGCCGACCGAACCGCGACCGGCGAAGGCATCTTCACCGCGTTGCAGGCGATAGCGACCGTC
Source organism: Mycobacterium sp. (assembly GCA_036390735.1). Taxonomy (GTDB): domain Bacteria; phylum Actinomycetota; class Actinomycetes; order Mycobacteriales; family Mycobacteriaceae; genus Mycobacterium. Next base: position 4,085 of record DASWBF010000100.1, read on the forward strand.
GGCGCGGTGATCGGCGGCGGCGACACCCCGCCGCCGGCGCGAATCGTGCTGTTCTCCGACGGTAAGGAAACCGTGCCGTCCAACCCGGACAACCCGAAGGGTGCCTACACCGCGGCGCGCACCGCCAAGGACCAGGGCGTGCCGATTTCGACGATCTCGTTCGGCACGCCGTACGGGTACGTCGAGATCAACGACCAGCGCCAGCCGGTGCCCGTCGACGACGAGACGATGAAGAAAGTCGCGGAGCTCTCCGGCGGGGAGTCCTTCAGCGCGTCCAACCTCTCCGAGCTGAAGAGCGTCTACGCGACGCTGCAGGAGCAGATCGGTTACGAGACCATCAAGGGCGACGCCAGCACGGGCTGGCTGCGGCTCGGTTCGCTGGTACTAGCGCTTTCTGCATTGGCGGCTCTGCTGATCAATCGCCGGCTGCCGAACTAGGTCTGCGTTGTTGCGCCGAGATCTACGTCAGGGTCGTGATTTCTACCCAACAACAGCCCTGGTGTCGATTTCGGCGTGCGCACGTCACCCGTTAAGTTGACGGGCATGACTGTGACCGACAATCCAGCCGAAACCGCGGGTCAGGTCGACGCCGCCCGTCCGCAGTTCGTCTCGCGTTCCGTGCTCGTCACGGGCGGAAACCGGGGCATCGGCCTCGCTGTGGCCCGCCGTCTTGCAGCCGATGGGCACAAGGTCGCCGTCACGCACCGCGGCTCAGGCGTGCCTGACGAGGACCTGTTCGCAGTCGAGTGTGACGTGACCGACAGCGCCGCTGTCGACGCCGCGTTCACCGAGGTGGAAGAGCACCAGGGTCCCGTCGAGGTGCTCGTCGCGAACGCCGGGGTGACCGCGGACATGCTGATCATGCGGATGAGCGAAGAGAACTTCGAAAAGGTGATCAACGCGAACCTCACTGGTGTGTTCCGGGTGGCCAAGCGGGCGTCGCGCAACATGATCAAGAAGCGCTTCGGGCGACTGATCTTCATGGGCTCGGTCGTCGGGCTGACCGGTCTGCCCGGCCAGGCGAACTACGCGGCATCCAAAGCCGGACTGGTCGGCATCGCGCGCTCGCTGACCCGGGAGCTGGGCTCGCGGTCGATCACCGCGAACGTCGTCGCACCTGGCTTCATCGACACCGACATGACGCGCGCGCTGTCCGACCAGCACCAGGAGACCGCACTGCAGGCGATTCCGCTGCAACGCATCGGCCGCGTCGAAGAAGTCGCCGGAGTGGTCAGCTTCCTGGCATCCGAGGATGCCGGCTACATCTCCGGTGCGGTGATCCCGGTCGACGGCGGCCTGGGCATGGGCCACTGAGAGGACGGACATGGAAAAGCTGCTCGCGGGCAAACGAATTCTCGTCACGGGGATCATCACCGACTCGTCGATCGCCTTTCACATCGCACGTGTGGCGCAGGAGGCGGGCGCGGAGCTGGTGCTGACCGGTTTCGACCGGATGCGGTTGATTCAGCGCATCGTCGACCGGTTGCCGCAGAAGGCACCACTGTTGGAACTCGACGTGCAAAACGAGGAGCATCTGGCCACGCTTGCCGACCGCGTGTCAGAAGTGATCGGTGCGGGTAACAAACTCGACGGTGTCGTGCACTCGATCGGGTTCATGCCGCCCAGCGGGATGGGCATAAACCCGTTCTTCGACGCGCCTTTCGGGGATGTCGCCAAGGGCATCCACATCTCCGCGTACTCGTATGCGTCGCTGGCCAAGGCGATGCTGCCGATCATGAATCCCGGCGGCGGCATCGTCGGCATGGACTTCGACCCGACCCGTGCGATGCCGGCCTACAACTGGATGACGGTCGCCAAGAGTGCGCTCGAGTCGGTCAACCGCTTCGTCGCCCGCGAGGCCGGCAAGTACGGTGTGCGGTCCAATCTCGTTGCGGCAGGACCGATTCGGACGCTAGCCATGAGCGCGATCGTCGGCGGCGCACTTGGCGACGAGGCCAGTGGTCAGATGCAGCTGCTTGAAGAGGGCTGGGATCAACGGGCCCCGATCGGTTGGAACATGAAGGACGCGACGCCGGTGGCGAAGACGGTGTGCGCGCTGCTCTCCGACTGGCTGCCCGCGACCACCGGGACCGTCATCTACGCCGACGGCGGCGCGAGTACCCAACTCCTGTAATGGGCGATGAGCCGCTTGCGCGAAGAGCATTTGGCTCCGTCGACGCCCTCCTGCTGCTGTCGTTCGGCGGGCCGGAGGGCCCCGAGCAGGTGCGGCCGTTCCTGGAGAACGTCACCCGCGGTCGCGGCGTGCCGCCGGAGCGGCTCGACGACGTCGCGCAGCACTACCTGCATTTCGGTGGCGTGTCACCGATCAACGCGATAAACCGCGCGCTGATCGAACAGATCCAAGCCGAGCTCGCCGACCGCGGCAGCGACCTGCCGGTGTACTTCGGCAACCGCAACTGGGAACCGTACGTCGAGGACACCGTCGCTCGGATGCGTGACGACGGCGTGCGCCGCGCGGCGGTGTTCGCGACGTCGGCGTGGGGCGGGTACTCCAGCTGCCGGCAGTACCTCGAGGACATCGCGCGGGCGCGGCGTGCGGCAGGGGAGAACGCGCCCGAGTTGGTCAAGCTGCGTCACTACTACGACCACCCCCTGCTGGTGGAGATGTTCGCCGACGGGATCGCCACGGCCGCCGCGACATTGCCCGACGAGGCGCGTGCGCAGGCGCGGCTGGTGTTCACCGCGCATTCCATCCCGGTGCGGGCCACCTTGGCCTGCGGGCCCGACCTGTACAGCCGGCAGGTGGCGCACGCGTCGCGGTTGTTGGCGGAAGCCGCGGGCTATTCGTCGTACGACCAGGTGTGGCAGTCGCGTTCGGGCCCGCCACAGGTGCCCTGGCTGGAACCCGACGTCGCCGACCATCTGACGACGATGGCCGCCCAGGGGACTGCGGCGGTGATCATCTGTCCGGTCGGGTTTGTCGCCGACCACATCGAAGTGGTGTGGGACCTCGACCATGAGCTGCGGCAGCAGGCTGAGGCTGCGGGCATCGCGTTCGCCCGCGCGTCGACACCCGGTGCCGATCGACGCTTCGCGAAGCTGGCCGTCGATCTGATCGACGAGCTGCGTTACGGGCGCGAGCCGGAGCGTCTGCCTTCGAGGGATGCACCTCCGCTGCACGGCTTTTCAGTCAACGGCGCGCCCTGCACGCCGGACTGCGGATAGCTGCGGGGCGGGAAGTTGAGGTAAGGATAACCGGCCGGACCTCAAACATGTTGAGAGCCAGCCGGATTCATGATGTAGCTAGCTGAGCGCAGGGTGCGCACCCCCGAAAGGCCGCGAATGTGCGCTGTTGCACGCCATTCCTCGGCGTGTCGGGGTACAGACACGCACGCTCGCGGCAGGGGACTTAGCGGCGCCAGGCCGACTGCAGGATCGCGTTCACGGCGGCCATCCGCGCGGAGCGGACCACCGCGGATAACGGCGTGAATGCATCGCTGGCGATCTGCGCGCCGGAGCTGACCGCGAGGATCGCGTCGACGTGGGCGGCGTTCTCCAGCACCCGCAGCGCCCGCGACGGCGCGTCCTCGGGAACACGGTGCGCACTCGCGGACTCCAGCAGCTGCTCGACCATGCCGCGCGGGTCGGCGATATCGAATCCCGGTCGGATCGCGCCGAACGCGTCGGCGGCTGAACGCACCGCGGAGCGCAACGCGTACTCGGCCTCACCCAGGTCGGGGTGATCGGGAAGTGGTGCAGCGGGCAGCGAATAGACCGTCCACACCAGTGCGCGCGGCGGTGAGTCTGCGTCGGATTCGTCGTCGCCGTAGTCGAACTCGGGTACCAAACCAATCGCCGTCCCGCGTGGCCCCGCCACGATCACCGCCTCGCCGGCGGCGAGTGCGTCGTGTTCGAACTGGGTGCCGGCAGTCAACCCCCGCACGTCGCCGGGGACGGGCAGCACGACGCTGATCGGCGATGAGCCGCTTGCGCGAAGAGCAGAAGGGGAGGCTTCGCTGGCGCCGGGTCGCGCGGCCGTGGTGCGCAGGGTCTGCAGCAGCATGACGGCGCTGGCCTCGTCGAGGTCTGGCCACGGCAGCCCAGTGTGACCGGCTGTCACGGAATCGTATGCGGCAACTAAATGTTTTGGCGCCCAGAGGGATAACGCATCGAGGACGTCGTCGGGCGCAGCAGAGCCGGCGAGCCAGGCGTTGGCCCACACCGACAGCGACACGCTCGCGCACCACATGAAGGCCGAGTGTAATAGTTCGCCCCGGAGCCCGGCTGGTTACACGATAGGCTGGCGTCATGCCTGTGGCGCTGGTATGGCTGATCGTCGCGTTGGCGTTGGCGGGCGCGGAGGTGTTGACCGGCGACCTGTTCCTGTTGATGCTGGGCGGCGGCGCGCTGGCCGCGGCCGGGTCGACGTTGTTGTTCGACGACCTGTGGGTGCACGGTGTCGTCTTCTTGGTGGCGTCGATCCTGCTGCTCGTCGGGGTTCGTCCGGTGCTGCGCCGACACTTGAGTTCGGGCAAGGGCCTGCCTGAACCCATGAAAGAGCTGGAGGGCAGGAGCGCGCTTGTGCTCGACCGGGTGGCGCGTCACGAGGGCCAGGTGAAGCTCGAAGGCCAGGTGTGGACGGCCCGGCCGCTGAACGAGAGCGATGTCTACCAACCCGGCGACCATGTCACCGTCGTGCACATCGACGGCGCGACCGCGGTCGTCTCCAAGATCGACTAGAGAAACCTGGACGAAGAAGGAAGGAAGGAATCCCACTATGGATGGTGCTGTCGTCGGCCTGGTTTTTCTGGCCGTTCTCGTGGTGTTCGCGATCATCGTCGTCGCCAAATCGGTGGCGCTGATCCCGCAAGCCGAGGCCGCGGTGATCGAGCGGCTGGGCCGCTACAGCAAGACCGTGTCCGGTCAGCTGACACTGCTGCTGCCGTTCATCGACCGCATTCGGGCCCGCGTGGACCTGCGCGAGCGAGTGGTGTCGTTCCCGCCCCAGCCGGTGATCACCGAGGACAACCTGACGGTGAACATCGACACGGTGGTGTACTTCCAGGTCACCAACCCGCAAGCCGCGGTGTACCAGATCAGCAACTACATCGTCGGCGTCGAGCAGCTGACCACCACCACGCTGCGCAACGTGGTCGGCGGCATGACACTCGAGCAGACGCTGACCTCGCGAGACCAGATCAACGGCCAGCTGCGCGGCGTGCTCGACGAGGCCACCGGCCGGTGGGGGCTTCGCGTGGCCCGAGTCGAGTTGCGCAGCATCGATCCGCCGCCGTCGATTCAGGACTCGATGGAAAAGCAGATGAGGGCGGACCGCGAGAAGCGCGCGATGATCCTGACCGCGGAAGGCAGCCGCGAGGCGTCGATCAAGCAGGCCGAGGGCCAGAAGCAGGCGCAGATCCTGGCGGCCGAGGGGGCCAAGCAGGCTGCCATCCTTGCTGCAGAGGCCGACCGCCAGTCCCGGATGCTGCGCGCCCAGGGCGAGCGGGCCGCGCAATACCTGCAGGCGCAGGGCCAGGCGAAGGCCATCGAGAAGACGTTCGCCGCGATCAAGGCCGGCCGGCCGACCCCCGAGATGCTTGCCTATCAATATCTGCAGACGCTGCCGCTGATGGCCAAGGGTGAGGCGAACAAGGTCTGGATCGTGCCCAGCGATTTCGGTTCCGCGCTGCAGGGCTTCACGAAGATGTTGGGAGCGCCCGGTGAGGACGGCGTGTTCCGGTATCAGCCGTCACCGGTCGACGACAACCTGCCGAAGCCGGAGGACGACTCCGAGGAGGTCGCGGACTGGTTCAACACCCAGACCGACCCCGAGATTGCTCAGGCCGTCGCGGCCGCCGTCGCGGATGCACGGTCGAGTGACGTGGGCGCTATCGGCACGGCTCCCGTGGACCTGCTCCCACCGATGCAGTACCCACCGCTGTCGCAGCAGCAGCAGTCGCCGGGACCGCGCCACGGCGGCTCGCTGGACCTGTGAGAAGCGAAGCGGTCCTCACCTCTCGGCGGACCTACGTCGCGCTTGGCGCGTTCCAGGCGGGCGATGCCGTGGCGTGCGCGATCCCGCTGCCGATCCTCGCGAAGATTCTCGACGACCTTTCGATCCCACCCGGCATCCGCTGGGTCATCCCGGTCGCGAAGGCCGTCGCGGCGCTCGGTTTGTTGTCAGTGTTGTGGTTTCCCGGGCTGGCCAGGCTCACCACGGCGATGTTGACGCTGTATTACGTCCTCGCCGTGGGTGCGCACGTCCGTGCGCGTGACAAGGTCGTCAATGCGGTTCCGGCAGCGGCGTTTCTGGCCACGTTCGCGGTGATGACGGCGAAGGGGCCGGAGGCAGGCTAGCGGCTGGACCGTGTGACCGAATCTCGTACACCAGGCCGGTGACGCCCACGCAGGCGAAGACCGCCGACACCACGACAAGCAGCGGGTTGACCCGCCCGGTCACCGCGTCGCCCAGCACGACGAACGCCAGCGTCCCGGGGATCAGCCCGACGAACGTCGCCACCGTGTACGGCGACACTCGCACGGCGGATGCCCCGGCGGCGTAATTGATCACCGAGAACGGCACCGCCGGAATCAGTCGCAGCGACAAGACAATCGCCCAGCCGCGCTGCCGGAACCGCGCGTC
>DASWBF010000101.1:0-8254 GCA_036390735.1 Mycobacterium sp.
ACCATCGCCGGTTTCGCGTTCGGTCCCTTCACCGCGACGACGACCCCTGAAATCGCCACCGCTGTCGCCCACCTCCGCGATGTCCTCGGCGACCAGACCTACGAATCGCTCGCCCGCAAGGGCGAGACGATGACCATGACAGCCATGGCGACGTACGCATACGACCAAATCGACCAGGCCCGCACAGGACTCGAACGCCCGCGATTCAAGTGACGGGACCGGGGAGATGACGACGGGCGACTAGACCAAAGGTGAGGGTACGGAAACGACCGCCGTCACGGCATCGCCTCGGCCCACTTCATGTGCCCCTCGAAGCCCAATGATGTCGCCATTGCGCGGTAGCGGTCCCGATAGTCGCGATAGCCGGTCTCGTCGCCGTGGGCGTGGGCCAACAGTGCGCGCAGCCGCAGCAGCCAGTTCACGACTGCGCCACTCCAGCAATTCGAGCAGTGCGTGCGCCCGGTCCGGTGCCAAGGCCCACTCGGTCAGCCATGTGCCGCGTTAGGCCCGCCGGGGCACTCGGGCACGAATCTTCGACAGCACGCTGTCCACTCAAGGGAACATACCCAAATGGGAAATGCGGGTGACCAGCGACTTTCACTCCTAACGCTTCTGCATCTAGCAGTGCGGCGTGGATCTCATCGAGGCCCAGGCCGTAGCCGGTGTTGTGGTCACCGGCCACAAGCATGTTGAGGTAGGGATCAATCAGCGCGTAGGCGCACGCCGTGTCGCGCCGCCTCGACTTGATGAGCGTTAGGTATTGCCTTCGCGCCATGCGGCGCACTTTCAACTCGTACAGCCGATGCTCGTGCGGCGTCATCGCGTTGAGTTCCTCGGCGGTGGGGATCTGATCGGTGGTGTGCATAGCCAGCTTCCTGTTCGGGCATGTCCGCAAACCATGCGCGAACGGAGGGGTGGGCATCACGCCATCGCCGCCTACTGGCTTTCGGTGCTGACGCTACGCCCGGCGAGCCAAATCGAACAGCGGTTAAGCGTCCGGGTTGACCTTCCGGCTATGTCGCTGCCTCCGGCGTACCCGTGCTCGTCGTCGATTACCGAGTCGTGCCCGAACATCCGCATCCCGATGCCTGGTGAGGACTGCTACGCCGCCCTGGTGTGGCTCGCCGAGCACGCGACGGATCTGGAATCGATCCGGCCCGTCTGGGGGTGATCGGTGACAGCGCGGGCAGCGGACTATCTGCGGCCTTGGCCTTGTTGGCCCGCGATCGCGGCCGTCCAGCCCTAGCCCAACAGATATTGATCTACCCGATGCTCGATGATCGGGTGCCAGAACCAGATCCCCAGCTGGTCCCGTTTCTGGTATTCAGCTACGACGACAATGCCATCGGCTGGGAAGCCCTGCTCGGAGACCACGCAGGCAAAGAGGGTGTCAGTCCCTATGCCGCCCCGGCCCGAGCCGACGACCTTGGCGACCTGCCTGACGCCTACATCGAAGCCGCCCAGCTTGATGTCCTCCGCAATGAGGCCATCGCGTACGCTCAACGACTGACAGACCCTGGCGTGCCAGCAGAGCTGCACGTGCACCCGGGATGCCCGCACGGCTTCGACTTAATCGCACCCAACGCGGGCGTATCCCAACACGCAGTCGCCGACCGCATCCGCCGTATCCGTTCGCTCTAAACGCGCTGTTTCAACAGCACATTCAACATTGAACTTCACGGCGTTGCCGCCGATGACTTCGGTTACTTCTTGGTGCTCTTCTTCGCCGGAACCCTCTTGGCCGGTGCTGCCTTCCTGGTCCGCGTCCGCAGTCGCTCCATCGCGGCCTCCCCGCGCTCCACCAGGCTCTCGTAGGCCTTACGCAGTTCCTCGCCGCTCAGCTGCTCCCGTAGCTCCTCGCGGCGCTTGGTCAGCCGTTCACGGGTCTCCTCGGCCCGCGTGCTGGCATCGCTACGGGCCTCCTCGGAGCGCTCGCGCACAGCGTCGATGATCTCGTTGAGCTCCTCGAGGGCAAGATCGACCGCGCCGACGGCGGCGAGCAACGGGTCCTTGAGATCGTCGATGGTCGGGGCCTTCCGGGGGGCTTTCTTCTCGGCCATGTCAATCCCTTCGATCCAGTTCAGTGTGTGGTGATTCAAGCAAAATCTTGGGTTGGTGAATAGGTAACCGAAAACGCCCGGCAGACTCAGGACGTGATACCGGGGCTTCCACACGGCACGCCCACAGTAGTCCAACGCTGCTTTCAACCGTGTGGAATTCCGATTTCAAACAACGTCTGGCGCGTCCGCGGCGCTGATCGATGTGCGCCAGGACGCCGCGTTGATGCTGCACGACGAGCACCGCGACGTCGATGACGTGGCCGCGTTCTTGAAGCGGTGGTTGCTGGTCGACGACGTGCGGGCGCGGCAGATGCTGCGTTTCCTGTCGTCGCCGCTGTGGCGCGCGTACATCAGCACCTACGTCGAGGGGTATCGGCTGCTGCGCGGGTGGCTCGATGCCGCTCCGGCCGGCGTCAGCGTCGTCTCGCGGTTCACCCGGCTGCTTGGCGAGCCGCTGATCCCGTCGGCGCTGCGGCCGTCGTCGACGCTGCGTTTTCATACGGGACACGCCGACGGTTCGTACGAAACCACAGAGTCGGCGGACATTCGGGAGTCGTAGGCTAAACCCATGACCGCAGACTCGACATTGGACACCGCAGCGCACAGCGCCGAGTACGTCGACGCAGCGAGCGCGGCCTTCCGAGCAGCACTGCAAGTCATGGAGTCCGTCGAACCACGGATCGCCGCCGCGACGCGCAAAGAGCTTGCAGACCAACGTGATTCGCTGAAACTGATCGCCAGCGAGAACTACGCGTCGCCTGCTGTGCTGCTGACCATGGGCAACTGGCTCTCCGACAAGTACGCCGAGGGCACGATCGGGCACCGGTTCTATGCGGGCTGCCAGAACGTCGACACCGTGGAATCCGTGGCCGCCGAGCACGCCCGCGAACTGTTCGGCTCGCCGTACGCGTACGTCCAACCGCACTCGGGCATCGACGCCAACCTGGTCGCGTACTGGGCCATTCTGGCGACCCGCGTCGAGGCGCCAAGCCTTGCCGAACTCGGCGCCAAGCACGTCAACGACCTGTCGGAGGCCGACTGGGAGACGTTGCGGGCCAAGCTCGGCAACCAGCGGCTGCTGGGCATGTCGCTGGACGCCGGCGGGCACCTCACCCACGGCTTCCGGCCGAACATCTCCGGCAAAATGTTCTACCAGCGCAGCTACGGCACCGACCCCGCCACCGGCCTCCTCGACTACGACGCCGTCGCCGCCGCAGCGCGCGAGTTCAAGCCGCTGATCCTGGTCGTCGGGTACTCCGCGTACCCACGGCGGGTCAACTTCGCGAAGATGCGCGAGATCGCCGACGAAGTCGGTGCGACGTTGATGGTCGACATGGCGCACTTCGCCGGTCTGGTGGCAGGCAAGGTGTTCACCGGCGACGAGGATCCGGTGCCGTACGCCCACGTCACCACGACGACCACGCACAAGTCGCTGCGGGGACCGCGCGGCGGACTTGTGCTGGCCACCGAGGAGTACTCCGGCGCCGTCGACAAGGGCTGCCCGATGGTGCTGGGCGGACCGCTGTCGCACGTGATGGCCGCCAAGGCGATCGCGCTGGCCGAGGCCCGTCAACCGGCGTTCGGCGCTTACGCGCAGCGGGTCGCCGACAACGCCAAGGCGCTGGCCGACGGCTTCCTGCGGCGCGGTGCGCGTCTGGTCACCGGCGGCACCGACAACCACATCGTGCTGCTCGACGTGACCTCGTTCGGCCTGACCGGGCGCCAAGCTGAGTCCGCGCTGCTCGACGCGGGCATCGTCACCAACCGCAACGCGATTCCAGCGGACCCGAACGGCGCCTGGTACACCAGCGGCATCCGGTTCGGCACGCCCGCGTTGACGACACGTGGCTTCACCGAGGCCGAATTCGACCGCACCGCCGAGCTGGTGGTCGACGTGCTGACCGACACGTCTCCGCAGGGCACGTCGAAGGCAAAGTACTCGCTGGTCGACGCCACCGGGGACTGGGTCCGAGCGGCCGTAGGTGAACTGCTGGACGCCAATCCGCTGTATCCGGGGCTCAACCTCTAGCGAGCCCGCTGAACGAGCTGGCGGCAATCAGTCGGTCCCGTGTTCGGCAGGTTCATGGCGGAGGCGTTCGGTGGGATAGTTCGGTTTGCCGGCCTCTGCGCGACAACAGCATTTACCCAGGTCACGGCCATAACGAGAGCAGATCGATCAGCGACAACGCAGGGCTTGCACCGCAGGTCAACGAGTTGTCGCGGAGAGGCGGGCACCAAGGTAGTCGCCCAGAAAGAGCTCCGCAGCGACGCGAGAGCCAATGTCCGGCGCGTTGGATTTTACGAAACCCTTAGAATTGGGTTACTGTAACTGCATGGCACAGAAACCTGTTCTGACACCGCTCATGGCGGAGCTGGAACCGGTGGTCGGGGAGAACTACCACCGGCACATCGACACCGCCGAACCCTGGTACGCGCACGACTTCGTGCCGTTCGACCGCGGCGAGAATTTCAAGTTCCTCGGCGGCAACGACTGGGATCCGTCCCAGGCAACACTGCCCAGGCACATCACCGATGCGCTGGAGATTCTGCTGGTCACCAAGGACAACCTCTCCGGTTACCACCGCGAGTTCGTCGAGCACTTCATCCTCGAGGACTGGTGGGGGATGTGGATCGGCCGCTGGACCGCCGAGGAGACCCTGCACCAGATTGCGTTGCGGGAGTACCTCGTCGTCACCCGTGAAATCGACCCGGTGGCCAACGAGAACGTCCGCGTCGAGCACGTGATGAAGGGCTATCGCGCCGACAGCTTCGGCAAGATCGAGACGCTGGTGTTCATGGCGTTGCGCGAACGCGAGCATGCCGTGTACTGCCGGCGGCTGGCCGCGCAGATCGAGGACGCGACGCTGCGCAGCCTGGTCGAGGCGATCGCCGCCGATGAGGAGCGGCACCTGCAGTTCTTCGAGAACCTGGTACGGGCGTGCCTGAACCTGGAGCCGGAGGAGACGATCGCGGCGATCGCCGCACGGGCGGCCGAGTTGCAGGTCGTCGGCGCTGACATCGACGCCTACAAGGACAAGGTGGCCACCGTCGCCGAGACCGGTGTCTACGACGAGAATTTGATGCGTGCCGGGATCGCCGATTCGATCGCGGCGTGGGGTTTGACCGACCGGCCCGAACTCACTGATTTCGTTCGCTGATCCGTCTGCTCTTCGCGCAAGCGGCTCATCGCTGGCGCACGGCGCGCCTGCGGGGCGGTGACCTGGCGACGGGGGTAGCGTCGCATCCGATGGCTAGCGACATGCTCTGCTATCCGGGCGGCCCCCGGCCTCACCACGCCGACCCGCGGGGCCGCGCGGGCTCGAGGAGCTGTCCGTGACCAATTCGCCGTCACCTCTTCGGACCTACGTGCTGGACACGTCGGTGCTGCTGTCCGACCCATGGGCAGCGACTCGGTTCGCGGAGCACGAAGTGGTGGTCCCGCTGGTGGTGATCAGCGAACTGGAGGCCAAGCGCCATCACCATGAGCTGGGCTGGTTCGCCCGCCAGGCGCTGCGTCTCTTCGACGATCTGCGTCTCGAGCACGGCCGCTTGGATCAGCCGATTCCCGTTGGGACACAAGGCGGAACGCTTCACGTCGAGCTGAACCACAGCGACCCGGCCGTGTTGCCGGCGGGATTTCGCACCGACACCAACGACGCTCGGATCCTGACGTGTGCGGCCAACCTCGCGGCCGAGGGCAAGCAAGTCACGTTGGTGAGCAAGGACATTCCGCTGCGTGTCAAAGCCGGGGCGGTCGGGCTGACCGCCGACGAATACCACGCACAGGACGTGATCGTCTCAGGCTGGACCGGGATGGCCGAGCTGGACGCATCCGCCGCCGACATCGACGCACTGTTCGCCGACGGCGAGATCGACCTTCAGGCAGCACGAGAGCTGCCGTGCCACACCGGAACTCGGCTTCTCGGTGGCGGCTCTCACGCGCTCGGGCGGGTCAACGCCGGTAAGCGGGTGCAGCTGGTCCGCGGTGACCGCGAGGTGTTCGGGCTGCGCGGCCGGTCGGCCGAGCAGCGGGTCGCGCTGGACTTGCTGCTAGACGAATCGGTCGGGATCGTGTCGCTGGGCGGCAAGGCCGGGACCGGCAAGTCGGCGATGGCGCTGTGCGCGGGATTGGAGGCCGTGCTGGAGCGGCGGACACACCGCAAGGTTGTGGTGTTCCGGCCGCTGTACGCCGTCGGCGGTCAGGATCTCGGCTACCTGCCCGGCAGCGAGAGCGAAAAGATGGGCCCGTGGGCGCAAGCCGTCTTCGACACGCTGGAGGGGCTGGCCAGCCCCGCGGTGCTCGAAGAGGTGCTGTCGCGCGGGATGCTCGAGGTGCTTCCGCTCACCCACATCCGCGGGCGGTCACTGCACGACTCGTTCGTGATCGTCGACGAGGCGCAGTCGCTGGAGCGCAACGTGCTACTGACCGTGCTGTCCCGGCTTGGCGCCGGCTCGAGGGTGGTGCTCACCCACGACGTGGCCCAACGCGACAACCTCCGGGTGGGCCGACACGACGGCGTCGGCGCCGTCATCGAGAAGCTCAAGGGTCACCCGCTGTTCGCGCACATCACGCTGGTGCGCAGCGAGCGGTCGCCGATCGCGGCGCTGGTCACCGAGATGCTCGAGGAAATCAGCCCCGGCGCGTTGCCCTGAGCGCGACGCATAAGCTGCTCAGGTGCCGAGACGACCAGTCAGCAGGGCCAAGCCGTACTGGCTGACCCTGTGTGCAGCGGCGGGTGCCGTCGCAGTGCTGGTGTTCGGGAGTCTGACCGGCCATGTGAAGCTGACCAGCGCCGCCGACGTCGACTGCTCGAAGGTCAAGTGCGTGGCCTTCACGTTCGACGACGGTCCCGGCCCCTACACCGACCGGCTGCTGCAGATTCTCAACGACAACGACGCGAAGGCGACGTTCTTTCTGATCGGCAACAAGGTTGCAGCCAACCCGGCCGGCGCGAAGCGGATCGTCGACGCCGGCATGGAGGTGGGCAGCCACACCTGGGAGCACCCCAACATGACGACGATCCCGTCCGACGCGATTGCCGGTCAGCTGTCGAAGGCCAGCGACGCGATCGCGTCAGCGACCGGCCAAACCCCGAAGTTGTGGCGCCCTGCCGGAGGATTGACCAACGACGAGGTGAACAACGTTGCGGCGCAGCAGGGTCTGGCGGCCATCCTGTGGGATGTCATTCCGTTCGACTGGATCAACGACTCAGACACGGCGGCGACGCGCTACATGCTGATGAGCCAGATCAAGCCGGGCTCAGTGGTGTTGTTCCACGACACCTACTCCAGCACCGTCGACTTGGTGTACCAGTTCCTGCCGGTGCTGAAGGCCAATGGGTATCACCTGGTGACGGTCAGTCAGCTGCTGGGCCCGCGCGCGCCGGGCAGTGTCTACGGCAGCCGGGATAACGGACCGCCCGTCAACGACCTTCACGACGTCCCACCCGCCGACATCCCGACGCTACCCAACACGCCGTCGCCCAAGCCGATGCCGAACTTCCCGATCACCGACTTGCCCGATCAGAACTCGGGCGGGCCCAACAACGGCGCCTGACCTCGTGAAACCGGGGTTTCGCAGGGTGTGCTGGACGTCGTGCTGTCCGGCTTCGCCCGTGTTATGACCAACCGGCGGGTGTTCGATGAGCCGACGACTACGCGTCAAGTGTCGGAAGCGGTCGACGCGCTCCTCGCGGCGCCTGCGGTGATGCGGCTACGCGCAGGTGAGCGGCACTGGTTGTTGTTCCGACAACTCGTCGACGACGTCGACGCACGCGGCAATGACGTCGCCGACGCGTATCTCGCCGCCTTCGCGCTTGAGAACAATGCCACCTGGCTCAGCGCTGATCGTGGCTTCGCGCGGTTTCACCGAGTGCGCTGGCGCCACCCGCTCGGTTGACCAAGTCGCTACGCCTCTTGAGGCTTGACCTTGGCCATCGCCAGCACGTCGAGGCGCTTGTCGAGTTCTTCCTCCGACAGCTTGTCGCCGATCAGCCCGCGGTCGATGACCGTCTGGCGGATCGTCTTGTGCTCTTTGAGCGCCTCCTTGGCCACGGCCGCCGCTTCTTCGTAGCCGATCGCGGAGTTCAGCGGCGTCACGATCGACGGCGACGACTCCGCCAGCGTGCGCAACCGATCTTCGTGGGCGATGAGCCCGTCGATGCAGCGCTCGGCGAACAGACGCGACACATTGG
>DASWBF010000102.1:0-11190 GCA_036390735.1 Mycobacterium sp.
GTTGACCCAGGAGGCATACGACCGCCTCAAGGCGGAGCTCGACCAGCTGATTGCCAACCGCCCGGTCATCGCCGCCGAGATCAACGACCGGCGCGAGGAGGGCGACCTGCGCGAGAACGGCGGCTACCACGCCGCCCGCGACGAGCAGGGTCAGCAGGAGGCGCGCATCCGTCAGCTCCAAGAGCTGCTGAACAACGCCAAAGTGGGCGAGGCGCCCAAGCAGTCGGGCGTTGCGTTGCCCGGCTCGGTCGTCAAGGTCTACTACAACGGCGACGAGAGCGACACCGAAACCTTCCTCATCGGCACCCGCCAAGAAGGCGTGACCGACGGCAAGCTTGAGGTGTACTCGCCGAACTCTCCGCTCGGAGGTGCGCTGATCGACGCGAAGGTCGGCGAGACCCGCACCTACATGCTGCCCAACGGCAACACCGCGAAGGTGACGCTGGTCAGCGCGGAGCCGTACCACTCGTAACGAGGGTCGGCAGCCTGAGCGGTTAGAGTCCCGCTCATCGCGCAGATCGCTGAAGACCTGCTTCTGCTGCTGCTCGACAACGCGTCCAACCGCCCCGCACTCGACCGCGACCGCCGCGAGAAGGTGCTCGCCGCCGCGGTGCTGTTGGACCTCGCGTTCGCATGCAAGATTCGCCCGTCTGTCGACGGCGAGCCGGTCGGTCGGCTGCTGTTGCTCGCCGGACCGGAAATGGGTGACCCGATCCTTGATCCCGCGTTACGACGGCTGCAGCGGCGCCCGCTGAAACCCAGGGCGGCGGTGGCCAAGGTGCGGCGCGGTGTGGAGCCGGCGCTACTGCGCCAGCTGGAGCAAGGCGGTTACATTCGTCCAATTCAATTGCGCGGCAATCGATCCAACGGCTCTCCGGTGTGGACGATGCCGGACCGTTCGCGGGTGGACCAGGCGCGCTCGGCGCTGCTCGCTGCGCTGTTCGACCTGCGCACTCCGGCACCGGCGACCGCGGCGGTGATCTCGCTTCTGCACGCCGTGGACGGACTGGGGGCGCTGCTGAGCCTCAACGAGCGGGGATGGCGATGGGTGCACTCCCGCGCGGGGGACATCGCCGGCGGATGTTGGGTCGACGAAGCCGCTGCTTCAGGACTGGCCCAGGTGAACCTGGCGGTGACGGCGTCGGCGATCAGACCGGCGCTAACGTAGCGCCTGCTCGAGATCGCCGACCAGATCGACGACGTCTTCGATGCCGACCGACAGGCGGACCAGATCGTCAGGCACCTCGAGCAGCGACCCAGCGGTCGACGCGTGCGTCATCGCACCAGGGTGCTCGATCAACGACTCGACGCCACCGAGCGACTCGGCGAGAATGAAAACCTCTGTGCGAGAACATAAATCCAGGGCAGCCTGTCGGCCCCCTCGCAGTCGAACCGACACCATACCGCCGAATCCGCTCATCTGCCGGGACGCGACGTCATGGTTGGGGTGGCTCGACAACCCGGGGTACAGCGTGACGCTTACCGCTGGGTGGTCGGCGAGGAATTCCGCAACGCGGCTTGCGTTTTCGGTATGCCGCTGCATCCGCACCACTAACGTCTTCAACCCGCGCAGGGTCAGATAAGCGTCGAACGGTCCTGGCACAGCGCCGGCCCCGTTCTGCAGGAAGGCGAACGCTTCGTCGAGCTCGGGGTCGCTGGTCAGCAGCGCACCGCCCACCACGTCGGAGTGACCGCCGATGTACTTCGTGGTTGAGTGCAACACGACGTCGGCGCCCAGAGTCAGCGGTTGCTGCAGCGCCGGCGATGCAAACGTGTTGTCTACCAATACTTTCACGGATCGCGTCCGAGAAAGCTCGGCGATCGCGGTGATATCGGCTACCGTCAGCAGCGGATTAGTCGGCGTCTCAACCCATATCAACCTCGTCGCATCGGTAATCGCGTCGCGTACCGCGTCGAGATCCGACTGCGGAACCGCGGTATACGTCAGCCCCCACAGCGTGAACACCTTGTCGATGAGCCGAAATGTTCCGCCGTACGCGTCGTTGGGAATCACGACATGGTCGCCGGGCCGCAGCAGCGCGCGCAGTGCGCAATCGGTGGCCGCCATCCCCGAGCTGAAGGAGCGGCCGAACGCCGCCTCCTCGACCGCCGCCAGCGACGCTTCCAGCGCCGTGCGGGTTGGGTTGCCGGTGCGGGAGTACTCGAACCCGCCGCGCAGGTCGCCTACGCCGTCCTGGGCGAACGTCGAGCTGGCGTAGATGGGTGTGTTGACGGCGCCGGTCGCCGGGTCGGGCCGGTAGCCGGCGTGAATGGCCGTCGTCGCCAGGCCGCGCCGCTCGATGTCGCCGGCCGACCGGCTCCGGTGCTTCTCGCTCATGGTGTCCGAGCCTATTGCCCCCCCGTGTAGACATAGGGCATGGGTACTGCGGCCAGGATCGAAGACCTGCTTGACGTCGACTCGCTGCTGGCGGCCGAAGAGATCGAGCTGCGCAACACCGTGCGCCGGTTCGGCGAGCAGCGCCTGCGCCCGCATATCGCCGACTGGTTCGAGGCCGGCGACGTGCCCGCCCGCGAGCTCGCCGCCGACTTCGGCAAGCTCGGTTTGCTCGGCATGCACCTGAAGGGCTACGGCTGCGGCGGCTCGACTGCCACCGCCTACGGGCTGGTGTGCCAGGAGCTGGAGGCAATCGACAGCGGGTTGCGCAGCCTGGTGTCGGTGCAGGGGTCGTTGGCGATGTTCGCGATCTACCGGCACGGCTCCGAAGAGCAGCGCGAGCAGTGGCTGCCGTCGATGGCCACCGGCGATGCGATCGGGTGCTTCGGCCTCACCGAGTCCGACTTCGGGTCGAATCCCGCCGGGATGCGCACGAACGCACGTCGCGACGGCAGCGACTGGATTCTCAATGGCTCAAAGATGTGGATCACCAACGGCACGGTCGCTGATGTCGCGATCGTCTGGGCTCGGACGGACGACGGCATCGCGGGCTTCGTCGTGCCGACCGATACGGCGGGCTTTTCCGCGCGCACGATGTCGCACAAGTTGTCCCTGCGCGCGTCGATCACCTCCGAGCTGGCATTCGACGACGTCCGACTGCCTGCAGAGGCGAAACTGCCTGAGGCGCGCGGATTGTCGGGCCCGCTGGCATGCCTGTCGGAGGCCCGGTTCGGCATTGTATTCGGCGCTGTCGGCGCGGCCCGGGACTGCCTGGAGGCAACGCTCGACTACGTGAATACGCGCGAGGTGTTCGACAAACCGATGTCCGCTTATCAGCTGACGCAGGCCAAGCTCGCCGACATGGCGGTCGAACTGGCCAAGGCGCAGCTGCTCGCTGTGCACCTCGGCCACCTCAAAGATGCCGGCAAGATTCGGCCCGACCAGGTGAGCGTCGGAAAGCTCAACAACGTCCGCGAAGCGATCGCGATCGCACGGCAGTGCCGAACACTGTTGGGCGCCAACGGCATCACACTGGAGTACCCGGTAATGCGTCATGCCAACAACCTCGAGTCGGTGCTGACCTACGAAGGCACCTCCGAGGTGCACCAGCTGGTGATCGGCGAAGCGCTGACCGGGGTTTCGGCGTTCCGGTAGGCGGTCCCTCGCGCGCTACGGGGTCAGCGGCGCGACCTGACCACCGCTGAGGCGGCGGTAGCTGTACGTCAGGAACAAGGCCGCCACGGGCCCGGTGACGATGGCCCCGACGTAGCAGACCGCCACACCGACGGCCGCGATCAAACTACCGATTAGCCACGCGAGAATGGAGTCGCCCACTTTGGCCTTCGTTATCTCGAAGCTGGCCTTGATCGCGTCGACGGGCGACAGGTTGCGGTCGAGCAGCGCGTAGGTCGTGAACATCGTGAAGAAGCCGATGACGATGCCCAGGATCCCGCAGGTTATCGCGGCGCCGATGAGAACCGCGAGGCCCACGATGAGGGTCGCGACAATGACGCTGCCGACGTTGCGTGGCTTGAAGAATGACCCGACATCCACCTGGCGCCCGTCAGCGATTTCGAGCAGGCTGCTCGTGTACGCGGACTGGATCGCACCGCCGACAAGGATCAGCACGATGAGGCCGATGACCATCACGATGATGCTGCCGACACTGAGGCCCCCTGAACTCGTTGAGTACGAGAAGCCGTTGTCGTACGACTCATAGGTGGTGACGGGTGCAGGGGCCAGCGCGTAAGCGATGCCCCCGAAGATCCCCAAGATGATCGATATCACGAGCCCGTACACCAGGCTGGCGATAATCAGAGGGCCGGCGTTCTTGGTGAACTTGTTCCACGCCCATGAGAAGGCCTCGCCCACGCTGTACGGCTGTTCGGCGCTGTAACCGCCATAGCCCGGGCCTCCCGCGGACGCCGGGTAACCGCCCTGCGGAGGCGGTGTTTGATAACCGCCACCCTGCGGTGGTGGAGGCGGCGGGTAAGAGCCTCCTCCGGACGGCGGCTGAGGTGGTGGGTAACCGCCACCCTGCGGTGGTGGAGGCGGCGGGTAAGAGCCAGGGGGCGGGCCGGGGGGTTGTTCAGTCATCGTCGTCCTCCACGTGAGTTCTCAACCGGCGTCAAACGCTGCATACGTTAGCCGAGGCACACGTGGGAATCTATGCCTATCGGGCAATTCCTGCCGCTGCAGGCGAAAAGGCAAGCGAGAACGCAAGTCACGCAGCACAACCGGCTCCGACGCCCCTGGTTGCATTGCCGCCGTCTCGCTCGGCGCGAAAACCACAGTGGGAAGCCATAATTGACGCCGTCCCCGACAGGGCCCAGACCTCGCGGGCCCTGTCGGGGACGGCAGTACGTGCGGCTACGGGGTCAGCGGCGCGACCTGACCGCCAGTGAGGCGGCGGTAGGTGTACACCAGGAAAAGTGCGCTCACCGGCGCGGCGACAAGGAACCCGACGCAGCAAGCAAAGAAACCTACAACCCCGATGACGGCCATGATCAGGTACGCCAGAAGAGCATTTCCGACGTTGTTCTTGACCGTCTCGAAACTGTTCTTGATCGCGTCGACGGGCGCCAAATTGCGATCGAGCAACGCGACGATCGTGAATATCAGGAAGAAGGCCACGATAATTCCGGGGATGTAGCACAGTGCGTAGCCGATTGCCGTCAGCACGCCCGCGATCAGGCCTGCGACGACGACGTTGCCGATGTTGCGGGGCTTGAAGAAGGACCCGACGGTCACTTCTTGCCCGTTGGCGATGTCCAGCACGCCGCTGAGGTACGCGGACTGAATCACGTAACCCACCACCAGCAGCACGAAGACGCCGATGGCATTCACGAGGATGCCGCTCAGACTGAATGCACTAAAGGAGTACGAGAAGCCGCTGTCGTACGACGCGTAGTCGGGCTCCGGAGACAACGCGATCACCAGACCGATAAAGATTCCTTCGATCACCGCTGCGATCAGGACGTACACCAGGGTTGCGATGACCAACGGGGCGGCGTTCTTGCTGAACTTGTTCCACGCCCACTTGAAGCCTTCGCCGACGTCGAACGGCTGCTGGGTGCCGTAGCCGCCGTAGCCGGGTCCGCCGGCGGGTGGGTAGCCACCAGGGGGCGGCGGGTAGCCGCCGCTCTGCGGCGGCAGTGGCGGATAACCGCCACCCGGCGGCGGTTGCGGCGGCGGATAGCCACCACCCGGCGGCGGTTGCGGCGGGTAACCGCCACGCTGTGGAGGCTGAGGCGGCGGGTAGCCACCACCCTGTGGAGGCGGGTAACCGCCGGGAGGTTGTTCGGTCATGATTCCCTTCTAGATCGAATTACCTTACCTGCGTTCAGATTTCGACGGATTTAGTTGGCCATGTCACGTTGTGGAGAAGTAGGCAATGAAACCGATGGCGCCAATCACCAACCAAACGGCACCCACGGTGATGCCGGCCAAAGCTAGGCCGCGACCGTCCTGACCGGACTTCTTGATCTGGTTCAGCGCGATGACGCCAAGCACAATCCCGACGATAGCTCCGATGCCGCCGCTGGCGCCGCCCAAAAAGGAGCAAACGAACGACGCGATAGCCAAGCCATTGGTCCCAGGAGTTGAACTCGCACCCGAATAGCCCGGGGCCGGTGGCGGGTAGCCGCTACCCTGCACGGGCGGCGGCGGGTAGACGCCAGGCGGCTGTTCGGTCATGATCCCCTTCTAGATCGAATTGCTCTGCGTGCGTTGGGATTCGGGTGGACTCGTTCGCAAGATCACCGGGCGAAGTACATGAAAGCCCAGATCACTCCCAGCACTAGTGAAACCGCACCCACGATGATGCCCGCCAACGCCAGTCCGCGGCCCTGCTGACCGGTTTGCTTGATCTGGTTCAAGGCGACAACGCCAAGGACGATCCCGATGATGGACAGGATGCCGCCGCACAACCAGCCGACGAGAGAGCACACCAACGACGCGATCGCGAACCCATTGGTCCCCGTCGCCGTAGCACCCGAGTAGCCCGAGGCGGGCGGTGGGTAACCGCCGCCCTGCGGTGGCGGTGGTGGCGGATAACCTTCGGGCGGTGGCGGCGGGTATTCACCGGGAGGCTGTTCAGTCATAACGCCTTCTCACTCAGGTGATCTGCAAGCTGGGTGAAGCGGTGCTCACCATACCCGAGAAGGCGGTCCAGAATCCGGTAAGTGACGAATCGGCGCGGACGTCGGCGGCTAGCCCTGACGACCATTACCCGACAGGAATCCGAGCAGGTCCTGCCTCGTGATGACCCCGGCGGGCTTGCCTCCCTCGACCACCATCAGTGCGTCGCAGTCGCGCAACATCTTCGCCGCGGTTCCCACGAGTTCGCCCGTCCCGATCATTGGCATCGGCGGGCTCATGTGCTGCCCGACCGCGTCGGCAAGTTTGGCGCGACCCTCGAACACCGCGGAGAGCAGTTCGCGTTCGGACACGCTGCCCGCGACTTCCCCTGCCATCACCGGGGGTTCGGCTCCCACGACCGGCATCTGCGACACCCCGTACTCGCGCAGAATTCCGATCGCGTCGCGAATCGTCTCGGATGGATGGGTGTGCACCAGATCGGGCAGCGCTCCGGACTTGCCACGCAACACATCTCCGACGGTCGGCTGCGCCACGGAGCCGTCGAGCCGGCTGCGCAGGAATCCGTACGACGACATCCAATCGTCGTTGAAGATCTTCGACATGTAGCCACGTCCCCCGTCGGGCAACAGCACGACCACCAAAGCGTCAGGTCCGGCCTGCTCGGCAACCTTCACGGCCGCAACCACCGCCATCCCGCACGAACCGCCCACCAGCAATGCCTCTTCGCGGGCGAGCCGCCTGGTCATCTCGAATGAATCGGCATCCGACACGGCGATGACTTCGTCGGGAACATGCGGGTCATAGGCGGCCGGCCAGAAGTCCTCGCCGACGCCCTCGACCAGATACGGCCTGCCGGTCCCGCCCGAGTAGACGGACCCTTCGGGGTCCGCACCGATGACGCGCACTGGGCCTTCTGGTCTGCCGTCCGACACGTCTTTCAGGTACCGCCCGGCACCGGTGATCGTCCCGCCGGTACCCACGCCGGCGACGAAATGGGTCACGGTGCCGTCCGTGTCCGCCCACACCTCCGGTCCGGTGGTCTCGTAATGGCTGGCCGGCCCGTTCGGGTTCGAGTACTGGTCCGGCTTCCACGCGCCGTCGATCTCTTCGACCAATCGGTCGGAAACGCTGTAGTAGCTGTCGGGGTGATCCGGCGGCACCGCCGTCGGGCAGACGACGACCTCTGCGCCGTATGCCCGCAGCACGTTCTGCTTATCCTCGCTGACCTTGTCCGGGCAGACGAAGATGCACTTGTAGCCGCGCTGCTGAGCGATCAGCGCCAGGCCGACGCCGGTATTGCCCGACGTGGGCTCGACAATGGTTCCGCCGGACCGCAACTCGCCGCTGGCCTCGGCGGCATCGAGCATCTTGACGGCGATCCGGTCTTTCACGCTGCCGCCGGGACTGAGGTACTCGACCTTCGCAACGACCCTGCCCGCCCCCTCCGGGACGACCGAGTGCAACTCGACCAGAGGGGTGTTGCCGATCAGCTCGCTGATGTGCTGGGCAATCCGCATCTGTCCATGATCGCAGCCGCGGCTACTCCGTGGCTTCGCGGATGTACTGACCGATCTGCCGTAGCGACCGGACCGCCTCCGGTACCAGCGGCGCGCACAACTGGAACACGTGCATCTGACCGGGCCAGACCCGCACCTCGGCGGGAACGCCGGCCGCGGCCAGTCGGCGCGCGGTCAAGCGGGCGTCGTACAGCAGCACCTCGGAGCCCGAGACATGAATCAGCGTGGGCGGCAAGCCCGGTTCGACGTGATCCAGCGGCTCGAAGACGTCTTCAGGCTCGCCGTCGACGATCCGCCGGGCGGCTGCACGCGCGATTAGGTCGACCAACGCATCAAAAGCCTTGGGCGGGAACATCGCATCGGTGCGGATGTTCGGATGCCTCTTCTTCGGGTCCATCTCCAGCTGCATCAGCGGCGAGAGCGACACCATTGCCGCCGGCTCCTCACCCTCGTCGAGCAGCCGTTCCGCGAGCGCCAGCGCGAGGTAGCCGCCGGCCGAATCTCCCGCCAGCACAATCTGATCCGGCTCATAGCCCAGTTCGCGCAGCCACTGATAACCGTCGTAGCAGTCGTCGATCGCCTGGCGGATCGAATGTTTCGGGATCATCCGGTAATTGAGCACCAAGACGGGCGAGTCGGCGTAGTGAGAAATCATCGTCGTGAGCCGACCATGCGTGTTCGCTCCGCACGTCAGGAACGCGCCGCCGTGCATGTACAGAACGATGCGACGCTTGCCGTCGGCCGGGAGCACGCCCTTGGCCCGGACGAGCTGCGCGGTGCAGTGGCTCAGCTTGACGGTCGCTCGGACAGTGCCCGGGATGGGCAGCAGCGCCCGTGCGGCAAAGTCGACGAGGCCCCATGGCCAGGGCAGGAATGGGATGTGGCTTCCAACTGTCAGTGTCGGTCGAATTGTTAACCGGGCACCCAGCCAGGCCAGCCGCCCAGCGATGCTGGGCCCGTTTTCGACCACCTCGACCGGAGCGCCGTCACTGCCCGGGTACTTGCGGGCTTTAAGGGCACGACCTGCACCGATATGTGCACGGGGCGAACCAGAGACCTTACTTGGTGCGCTCATGTCACACTCCTACGCCGTTGTAGGGCCGGATGCCGACGGGTCGCTCCGTCAATTCCCGGTAACTTAGCTTGACATCTGTAACCAGTTCAACGATTCACAAAAGTGTTTTGTTACCGGATCCGATGTTGGCCCGTGATCAGACTGAGTTTCGTGGCCGGATTCCTGCGTCTTCGCACCTAGACTTGACGCGTGGGCATGCGCGTGCCGCGTCGGTCGACCATCGGGTTGGCGGCCGTGGGGATGCTGGCATCCTCCGGCGGCGCATTCGTCGGCGCACGCAACTTCCTGAGCGGACAGGCGGATCAGGCTCGCAGCGTGATTCCGAGGAACTGGGAGCCTCCGCCCCGCGCGGACGGCGTCTATACGGCCGGCGGCGGTCCGCCCGAGCGCTGGTCTCGGGGTGATCCCTTCGACTTGCATCTCATGATTTTCGGCGACTCCACCGCAACGGGTTTCGGCTGCAGCTGCGCCGACGAAGTGCCCGGCGTGCTGTTGGCCCGAGGCCTCGCCGAGGAGACCGGTAAACGAATTCGGTTGAGCACCAAGGCTATTTCGGGTGCGACGTCGAAGGGGTTGTCGGGGCAAGTCGACGCGATGTTCGTCGCCGGTCCGCACCCCGATGCCGCGGTCATCATGATCGGCGCCAACGACGTCACCACGCTCAACGGAGTCGTGCCGTCGGCCCGTCGTCTCGGTTCGGCTGTGCAGCGCCTTCGGGCAAGCGGCGCGGTCGTCGTCGTCGGCACTTGCCCCGACTTCGGGGTGATCACCGCGATTCCACAGCCCCTGCGGTGGACCGCGCGTACTCGAGGACTGCGGTTGGCACGTGCGCAGGCCGCCGCCGTCCGCACCGCAGGCGGCATCCCGGTGCCGCTGGCCGACCTGCTCGCACCCGAGTTCCTCCAGGCCCCTGAGCTGCTGTTCTCCGAAGACAAGTACCACCCGTCGGCGGCGGGTTATGCACTGGCGGCCGAGCAACTTTTCCCGGCGCTCTGCAATGCGCTGGGCGAGTGGACCGGCGGGCCAGTGCCAGAGCTGCCGTGGGTGTCGCGTGCGGCGGAAGCGAGAACTCTTCGGAGCCGGCTGCGCCAGGTGGCCAGGATGTGGCGGCGGACCACGGGCGTCCCGGCACCCGTCGTGGTGCCCGCGATCTGACCCAGACTAGGTTCGTCGTAGTTCCGTCACTACAGGAGGCGTCATGCCTGAAGCCGTCATTGTCTCGACCGCCCGTTCACCGATTGGCCGTGCCGGCAAGGGCGCGCTGGTCGACATGCGTCCCGACGACCTGGCAGCGCAGATGGTGCGCGCCGCCCTGGACAAGGTGCCCGCGTTGGATCCGCGCGACTTGGACGACCTGATCATGGGCTGCGGCCAACCGGGTGGCGAGGCGGGCTTCAACGTCGGCCGCGCGGTGGCCGTTCAGCTGGGATACGACTTCCTGCCGGGCACCACCGTGAACCGCTACTGCTCGTCGTCGTTGCAGACCACCCGCATGGCGTTTCACGCGATCAAGGCAGGCGAGGGCAGCGCGCTCGTCTCCGCGGGTGTCGAGACCATGTCGCGCTTCCCCAAAGGCAACTCAGACGGCTGGCCGGACACGCACAACCCCAGGTTCGTCGACGCGGAGGAGCGCACCGCGCAAGCGGCCGCGGGTGCGGATGAATGGCACGACCCGCGCGAGGACGGCAACCTGCCAGACGTCTACATCGCAATGGGCCAGACCGCGGAAAACGTTGTGCTGCTTACCGGTATCAGCCGCGAGGACCAGGACCACTGGGGCGTGCGCAGCCAGAACCGCGCCGAGGAGGCCATCAACAACGGCTTCTGGGCGCGGGAGATCACCCCCGTCACCGCGCCGGACGGCACCGTCGTCAGCAAGGACGACGGCCCGCGGGCCGGCACGACGCTCGAGGCGCTGGCCGGGCTGAAGCCGGTTTTCCGGCCTGACGGCACGGTCACTGCGGGCAACTGCTGCGCGCTGAACGACGGCGCCGCGGCGGTGATCGTGATGAGCGACCGCAAGGCCGCCGAGCTCGGGATCACGCCGCTGGCCAGGATCGTCTCCTCCGGGGTGAGCGCGCTGTCAACCGAGATCATGGGCC
>DASWBF010000103.1:0-4861 GCA_036390735.1 Mycobacterium sp.
CGCCGAGCAGATGCAACGTCGTCCACGCCGACCCCAGCCCGCGTGACCGCAGCGCGAGCATGTAGCTCCAGGCTGCGGGAAGCAGCGACCCCCAGAACGACGCGCTCACGTCCGGTGCCATGTCGACGCGGCCTTCCAGGCACGGCACCAGCAGCACGGGCGCTTCGTGCATGTGCTCGGCCAGATACATCGCCGACGACACCACCCGGTCCCTCTGGTCGGCGCGGATGTCACCGTCGGCGTACCGCGGCGGCGGCGTCCGGCGGTAGTTCTCGAAATTTCTCCGGTAGATGTCGGCAAGGACCTGCTTTTTTTCCGTGTCTTCGACGAACACCCACTGCCAGCCCTGTTGGTTCGATCCCGTCGGCGCCTGGATCGCAAGCTCGAGGCATTCCAGCAACACCCCCCGTGGCACGGGCTTCTCGAAGTCCAGGCGCTTGCGGACCGAGCGGGTGGTGGTCAGGACTTCGTCGACGGACAGATTCAGGCTTGCCATGCGTGGAGACTACTTTTCTGCCGCGAGCGTGCGCGTTTGTACCCCGACACCAACGCCAGGGGTACAAACATGCACGCTCGCGCGGAACGAGAGTCAGCGGAAGTCGCGGGAGCGGGAGCCGATGGCCAGTTCGATGTGGCCCAGCCGTTCGGCCACCACGGTGACGGCTCCGGTGGCGTTCTGCAGCTGACCGCGGATCAGCATGGCCGGGGCGGTCTGGGCGACTCGGCGGTGACGGGCCCACACGCCGGGCGTGCACAGCACGTTGACCATCCCGGTCTCGTCCTCGAGGTTCAGGAACGTCACGCCGCGCGCGGTGCCGGGACGCTGACGATGGGTCACCGCACCCGCGATCAGGACCCGAGTGCCGTCGGGCACTTTCAAGAGCTGGTCTGCGGGGATCACGCCGATCGCGTCGAGGTCGTCGCGCAGGAACTGGGTCGGGTAGCTGTCCGGTGAGATGCCGGTGGCCCATACGTCGGCCGAGGCCAGCTCGATCTCCGTCATGCCGGGCAGCGCCGGGATGTGCGACGACGATCCGACGCCCGGCAGCCGGTCGGGCCTTTCGGTGGCGGCCGCCCCCGCCGCCCACAGCGCCTCGCGGCGGCTGATGTCGAAGCACCCGAGCGCATCCGCCGTGGCCAGCGCCTCGGTCTGCGGCACCGTCAGCTGAATCCGGTTGGTCAGGTCGAGCAGAGAGGCAAAGGGGCCGTTGGCTTTTCGCTCATCGACCAGCTTTTCGGCCAGCTCGTCGCCGATGTGGCGGACGCTGCCCAACCCCAGCCGCACCTCGGTGCCGTGATCTTCCAGCGTGGCGTGCGCGAGGCTGGCGTTGACGTCCGGGTTGTGCACGAGAACGCCGTGGCGCCGTGCGTCGGCGACCAGTGACTGCGGGGAGTAGAAGCCCATCGGCTGCGCCCGCAGCAGCGCGGCGCAGAACGCCGCCGGGTGGTGCAGCTTGAACCAGGACGAGTAGAACACCAGCGACGCGAAGGACAGCGAATGGCTTTCCGGGAAGCCGAAATTGGAGAACGCTTCCAGCTTTTCGTAGATCCGGTCTGCCACGTCGCCGGTGATGCCGTGTCGTTCGCGCATGCCGTCGTAGAACCGGCCCTTTAGCCGTTGCATCTTCTCGGTGGACCGCTTGGATCCCATCGCGCGGCGCAGTTGGTCGGCTTCGGCTGCAGTGAAGCCGGCGCAATCGACCGCGAGTTGCATCAGTTGCTCCTGAAACAGCGGCACGCCCAATGTCTTTCGCAGCGCCGGCGCCATCGACGGGTGGTCGTAGGTAACCGGGTCTTCGCCGTTGCGCCGCCGGATGTAGGGGTGCACGGAGCCGCCCTGAATCGGCCCGGGCCGGATCAGTGCCACCTCGACGACGAGGTCGTAGAAGATGCGTGGCTTCAGCCGAGGCAAGGTGGCCATCTGCGCACGGGACTCCACCTGGAAGACGCCGACGGAATCCGCCTTCTGCAGCATCTCGTAGACGGCGGGCTCCGACAGGTCGAGTTTCGCGAGGTCGATGTCGATGCCCTTGTGCTCGGCGACCAGGTCGATGGCGTAGTGCAGCGCCGACAGCATGCCGAGGCCGAGCATGTCGAACTTCACCAATCCGATTGCGGCGCAGTCGTCTTTGTCCCACTGCAGCACACTGCGGTTCTCCATCCGGGCCCACTCCACCGGGCACACGTCGGCGATCGGGCGGTCGCAGATCACCATGCCGCCCGAATGGATGCCCATGTGCCGGGGCAGATTGCTGATCTGCAGCGCCAGGTCGATCACCGGCTCGGGGATGTCCTCGACGTCGGGGAACCGTGCATTTTCATTTGGGCAGACTCCGTTCCAGCGGCTGATCTGCTTGCTCCAGGCATCCTGCTGACCTTGCGAAAAGCCAAGCGCGCGAGCCATGTCGCGTACTGCGCTGCGGCCGCGGTAGGTGATGACGTTGGCGACCTGTGCGGCGTAGTCGCGGCCGTAGCGGTCATAGACGTACTGAATGGCCTTCTCGCGCAGGCCGGATTCGATGTCGATGTCGATATCAGGCGGCCCGTCGCGTTCGGGCGACAGGAACCGTTCGAACAGCAGCTCATTGGCTACCGGGTCGACGGCGGTGACGCCCAGGGCATAGCACACCGCCGAGTTGGCCGCCGATCCCCTGCCCTGGCACAAGATGCCGTTCTCCCGGCAGAACCGCGTGATGTCGTGCACCACCAGGAAGTAGCCCGGAAACTTCAGCGCCTGAATGGTTTTCAGCTCGTGCTCGACCTGGGCGTAGGCCCGTTGCGCACGGTCCGGCGGGCCGTATCGTTGGCGGGCGCCTTCCATCGTCAGGTGACGCAGCCAGCTGTGCTCGGTGTGGCCGTCGGGAACGTCGAACGGCGGCAGTTGCGGTGCGATCAGTTCGAGCGCGAATGCGCACTGCTCGCCGAGGTCGGCGGCTGCCGTCACCACCTCGGACGGGAACAGGCGCGCCATCTCGGCGCCGGAGCGCAGGTGCGAACCACCCAGCGGCGCAAGGTATCCGGCGGCCTCGTCCAGGGAGTGGCGCGCGCGGATGGCGCCCATCGCCATCGCCAGCCGGGCTCGTGACGGCTCGGCGAAGTGCGCGGCGGTGGTGGCGACGACGTCCACGCCGAACTTCGGTGCCAGTGCGGCCAGTGCCGCGTTGTGTTCGTCGTCAAGCGGTTGACCGTGGTGAGTGAGCTCGATACTGACCCGCCTCTGCCCGAACCGGTCCACCAGGTCGGCCAGCGCCCTCTCGGCAGCCTCGGGGCCTTCTGCGGTAAGCGCTTGGCGCACATGGCCTTTGCGGCAGCCCGTCAAGATGTGCCAGTGTCCGCCGGCGGCCTCGGTGAGCGCGTCGAAATCGTAGAGCGGCTTGCCTTTCTCGCCGCCGGCCAGATGCGCTTTGGACAGTTGCCGGGACAGCCTTCGGTAGCCTTCGGGACCGCGGGCCAGCACCAGCAGGTGCGGTCCCGGCGGATCGGCGTCCTCGGTGCGGGGCTTGTTGGCCAGCGACAGTTCGGCGCCGAACACCGTGCGCATGCCCAGCTCCTTGGCGGCCTCGGCGAAGCGCACGACGCCGTAGAGGCCGTCGTGATCGGTCAGCGCGATCGCACGCAGATCGAGCCGGACGGCCTCCTCGACGAGTTCTTCCGGCGTGCTGGCGCCGTCGAGGAAGCTGTACGCGGAGTGGACGTGAAGCTCGGCGTAGGGGATCCGGGACGTGGCCGGCTGCATCTCGGGCTTGAGGTAGGCACCGCGCTTGCGCGACCAGGCCGGGCTGTCGCCGCCGTCGACTGGCGACTCCAGCGGCATGCCGGCGCGGCGGGGCTTGCCGTTGAGCACCCGCTCGATCTCGCCCCAGCTCGGCCCGGTGAACCAGCCCACCCAGACATGTTATCGAACAATTGTTCGATCAGCGAAACCGAATTCCAGGTTGTGATTTCGCGCGATCCACGACCATGGCTTCATTCTCGGCGTCCAGACGATGAATATCGGGCGCCCGTCCGGTCTATACGACAAGCGACCGATGAAGGAGACCCGAATGACCCAGACCACATCCGCGAAGCCCCCGGTCGTCGACCAGCAGACCTGGCGCAGCGCTCTCGACGAGCTGCGGCGGCGGGAGAAGGCCGCCACCCGCGAGCTGGACGCCATCGCCGCACAACGCCGCCGACTGCCGATGGTCGAGATGCCCGACTACACGCTGATCGGCAAGGACGGCCCCGTCCGGCTGGTCGACGTGTTCGAGGGACGATCGCAGCTCATCGTCTACAACCACATGTGGGAGGACGGCGCGGAGTGGCAATGCGGCGGCTGCACCGGCTTCACGTCTCAGTTCACCCGGCTGGACTTCCTCGACAACTACGACGCCCGCTTCGTGATCGTCACCAACGGGCCGATCGAGGAGGCCCTGTCCTACCGCGACAAGGTCGGCAACAAGATGGACTGGTACTCGTCGTCGGAGAGCCCGTTCGCCGCCGACGTCGACGCGCCGCCCGGCGCCGGGTTCGCCGTCAACGTGTTCCTGCGTGACGGCGACACGGTGTATCGCACCTGGCACACCAACGGCCGCGGCACCGAACAGCTCAGCCACTCGTTCGGTCTCATCGACATCCTGCCGTGGGGCCGACAGGAGGAATGGCTCGACTCACCCGAGGGCTGGCCGTCGAGGCCGACCTATTCCGGCTGGCTGGATTCACCCGACATCGCCCGGATCTACGGACAAGACTCCAACTCATGACCGATGAGCGTTACGTCGTGACCCGCACCATCGCCGCCACACCGGGCGAGATCTTCGCGATCCTTTCCGACCCGTCGCGGCATCGGGACACCGAACCGGGCGACTGGGTGCGCGACGCG
>DASWBF010000104.1:0-2964 GCA_036390735.1 Mycobacterium sp.
TCGCCGACATCGACGGCATCCATGTCAACGGCGTCGACATGATCCACTGGAACGACGACGAGAAGATCGTCGAGTTCAAAGTGATGCTGCGACCGCTGAAGGCGTTGCAGGCGGTGATCCCGGCGATGGCCGAGTTGCTCCAGAATCCGTGAAGCTGCTGCTGATCTCCGACACCCATATCCCCAAGCGCGCCCGCGATTTGCCCAGCCGGGTGTGGGACGAGGTCGAACGAGCGGACGTCGTGCTGCATGCCGGCGACTGGGTGGACGTCTCGTTGCTCGACGCGCTAGGGGAGCGGGCGCCGCGCCTGATCGGATGTTGGGGCAACAACGACGGCCCTGCTCTTCGGGCTCGACTGCCCGAAGAGGCGGACGCGACGCTAGAAGGCATCCGCTTCACCGTGGTGCACGAAACCGGCGGCGCCAAAGGCCGCGACGAGCGGATGGCGCGGCGCTACCCCGACACCGATGTTCTAATGTTCGGCCACAGTCACATTCCGTGGGACAGCACCGCCGCGACGGGTCTGCGGCTGCTGAATCCAGGCTCGCCCACCGACCGACGGCGACAGCCGCAGTGCACGTACATGACGGCGACGGTGGCGGACGGCGTGCTCAGCGAGGTGGCGCTGCATCGCCTGTAGTCGCGGCTTTCCTCTGCCACGGCCAGGCGCCCGTCATCTCGACTTGCAGCGAAAAGCTCAGGAACGTCCGGATCAGCACGATGCCGCCGAGCACTGCGACGCTTTGGGGTGTCGGGGTGATCGCGACGGTCCGGATGATGTCGGCCGCGACGAGGAACTCCAGGCCGAGCAGGATCGAACGGCCGAGCTGGCGACGGAACGACTCGTACCGGCTGCCTTGCCCCCAACGCCGCAACACCGTCAAAGCCGCCGCGAACAACGCGCCGCCAACGATCACGGCCACGCCGGTCGCATCGATCACTTTGCCGACCGTCTCGATGACCTCTACGAACGTCATCGCTGAATGTTAACCCTCTGCGAATCAGCCGATTTGGATGTGGAAGGCGTGGCGCGGTGGCACTGTCGGATGTATGAGGCCGAAGCCACCCACCGAAACGATCGAACGCGCGCACAAGGAGCACCTGGGGTCACTGCCCTTCGAGGACACCGCCGATTTCGCCGACGCCGACCGCGGCTTCATCGCGTCGCTGCAGCCGTGCGTGATCAAGGCTGCCGACGGTCGCGTGGTGTGGGACAACGACGTGTACTCGTTCCTTGCCGGCGATGCACCGCCGTCGGTGCATCCGAGTTTGTGGCGGCAGTCGATGCTCGCGGCCAAGCAGGGGCTGTACGAGGTGGTCGAGGGTATCTACCAGGTGCGGGGACTCGACCTCTCCAACATCAGCTTCATCGAGACCGACACCGGCGTCATCGTCATCGATCCGCTGGTTTCCACCGAGGTGGCCGCCGCGGCGCTGAAGCTGTACCGGGAGAACCGCGGTGGCGACCGACCCGTCGTCGCGGTGATCTACACCCACAGCCACGTCGACCACTTCGGCGGCGTCCTGGGCGTCACGAACCAGCAAGACGTGGACGACGGCAACGTGAGTGTGCTTGCGCCGGAAGGCTTCGTCGAGCATGCCATCCAGGAGAACGTCTACGCCGGCACAGCGATGGCGCGGCGCGCGAGCTACATGTACGGCACCGTTTTAGAACGTGGTCCCCGCGGGCAGGTCGGCTGCGGTCTCGGGCAGACGCCTTCGACCGGCGAAGTGGCGTTGATCAACCCGACGGTAACGATCACCACCACGGGCGAGAAGCACACCATCGACGGCCTTGAGATCGAATTCCAGATGGCGCCCGGCACTGAGGCCCCCGCCGAAATGCACTTCTATTTCCCCCGCTACCGCGCACTGTGCATGGCGGAGAACGCAACTCACAACTTGCACAACCTGCTGACGTTGCGGGGGGCGCTTGTTCGCGACCCGCACGTATGGTCCGGGTATCTGACCGAGGCGATCGACCACTTCACCGACAACGTGGATGTCGCGTTCGCCTCGCACCACTGGCCGACGTGGGGCCGCGAGCGCGTGATCGAATTCCTCTTTACGCAACGCGATCTCTACGCGTACCTCCATGACCAAACCCTGCGGCTGCTGAACCAGGGGTGTACCGGCGCCGAGATCGCCGAGCAGTTCCAGATGCCGCCGGTCCTGGAGAACGCGTGGCACACCCACGGCTACTACGGCTCGGTCAGCCACAATGTGAAGGCGATCTACCAGCGCTACATGGGGTGGTTCGACGGCAACCCCGCCCGGCTGTGGCCGCATCCGCCCGAAGCTTTGGCGAAGAGGTACGTCGACGCACTCGGCGGCATCGACCGCGTCGTGGAGCTCGCGCAGAACGCGTTCGACGAGGGTGACTTTCGCTGGGCCGCAACGCTTCTCGACCATGCGACATTCGCCGACGCCGAGCACCCGAAGGTGCGCGAGCTGTACGCCGACACGCTGGAGCAGCTCGCCTACGGCGCCGAGAACGCGACCTGGCGCAACTTCTTCCTGTCCGGCGCCACCGAGTTGCGCGACGGGAACTTCGGCACGGCTACCTCGGCCGCGTCACCGTCGATGCTGTCTCAGCTCACGCCGGAGCAGATGTTCGACACACTGGCGATAAGCATCAACGGTCCGCGGGCATGGGATCTGAACCTGGCTATCGATGTCACGTTCTCCGACGTCGACACCAACTACCGAGTGACGCTGCGCAACGGCGTGCTGGCGTACCGCAAGCGATCCGCTGACGAAACGACTGCGAATGCGACTGTGCGTCTGGACAACAAGATGCGGCTGTTGATGTTCGCGGCCGGCGACCGGACATCGCCCGGCATCGACATCAGCGGCGACGCCGACGCTTTGCCTGCCTTGCTTGGCGTGCTCGACGCACCGGACCCGAAGTTCAACATCGTCACGCCGTAGTCATGCGCAGGACTATCGACTGGGACGGCGACG
>DASWBF010000105.1:0-2398 GCA_036390735.1 Mycobacterium sp.
GTCGGGAAGTCGCGCAGCTTGAGGGTGTCGTCGCGGGCGACGCCGTAGTGGCCGCGGATCGCGGCGAAGATCTCGGCCTGTTTGACGGTGTCGACGCCGAGGTCGGCTTCCAGGTCGAGGTCGACGTCGAGCAGGTCGGGCGGGTAGCCGGTGAGCTCGGACACGATGCCGACCACGGTGTCGGTCAGCTCGTCGCCGTGCGGCGCCGAAGCCACCGGAGCCGGCGCGGCTGCGGGTGCTGTCGGCGGTGGCGCAGCGGTCGTCGCGGCGACCGGCGCGGACCCGGGCCCGACCAGCACCGTCTCGGTCGCCACCGGCGCCGTCTGCACCGCAGGGGCCTGCTGAACCGACGGCGCGGCCTTCGCCGGCGGACCGGTGTCGACGATCCGCAGCCGGTGCTGCACGACCTCCAGCTGCGGGTCGTCGGAGCCTGCGGCCTGCGCCAACCACCGCCGCCACGCGGCCTCGTCGACGATCCGGTACTGGTAGCCAAGTTCGTCAGGCAGTCGGTGACGCCCGTCGGGCACCGGCGTCCAGCGCATCAACGTCATCGCGATCTGGGACCCGAACCCGGCTCCCAGCCGCAGCGCGTACTGCACCGGATAGCTGCCACCGGTCGACAGGTTCAGATGACCCAACTCCGGGTCGGGCACCTTGTAGTTCGGCACCGGCGGAACCACGCCGGTTTCCAGCGCCTTGATCGCGACGACGTCTTCGATGCCGGCGCCCATCGCGTGTCCGGTGAAGCCCTTGGTGTTGGTGATGACGAGCGCGTCGGCGTCGGGCCCGAAAACCCTTCGCAGCGCGTGGATTTCGGCCGACGCGCTGCCGCCGCGGGCGGGCGTGTACGTCTCGTGCGAGACGAAAACCGTGTTGGCCGCGATCGCGTGCCGGTCCACGCCGCGGGCCTCGGCCTGCTCGAGCAGTTTCTCCATGACCCCACCGATGTGCTCGACGTCCAGCCGGGTGCCGTGGAATGCGCTGTTCGCGGTGACCGCGCCCAGCATCTCGCAGATCGGCATCAGCCCGCGTTCCCGGGCGGAGTCGGCGGATTCCACCACGAGCGCCGCGGCGCCCATGCCGAGGATCATCCCGTGCCGGCGCTGGTCGAACGGCGTGGCGGCCTCCTCGACGACGTCGTCGGTGGCGGCCGCGCCGGAGGCCAGGAAGCCCGACGCCAGCCAGGGCAGCAGCGTGTCGGAGGTGGCGTCGTCGGCGGACACCACCACCACCCGTCGGCACCGGCCGGCGCGGATCCAGTCCTCGGCCAGCGCCGCCGCCTGCGTGGTGCTGGCGCACGCGGCGTTGACCTGTGTGTTCGGCCCGCGCGCACCGATGATCTCGGCGAACTGCGAGTGGCCCATCGACAGGCAACGGAACAGGAAGCGCCGGTCGAACACGAACGGGTCGGTCTCGATGGTGTGGCGCAGCTCGTGGATGCGCCGGTCGACCTCCGCCGCGGCCGGTTCGTCGTCGCTCATCCGTGCGCGCAGCGCTTCCAGCGTGCTCAGCTGTTCCCGGTGGCTCCGGTCGGTGTAGTAGCGCTCCAGATCCTTGGCGAAGTTGTCCAGGCCGGGGAAAGCGGACGCGAAGATCACGCCGGTGTCGTCGCGCATCGACTCCGGCAGGCCCCACCGGTCGGGCAGCTTGGTGCCCAGCGTCGTGGCTTTGTAGTGCATCACCAGCGGAATCCCGGCGTCGCGCAGCGCGTCGAAACCGGCCCCGATGGCGAGCCGGGTGCTGGTGTCCAGCGCGGCGTCGCGGGCGGTGTCGACGCCGAACTCGCTGACCACATCCAGCGGCGCGCTGCGGCCGGCCAGCTTGATGACCTCGGACTCGCTGTCGATGGTCTCGAACGTCGGGTCCCCGGATTCGCGCTTGACCAGCCGGGTGATGTGGCGGTCGAGCATTTCGCGGCGCAGCTTGTGCGGAATTGTGTCGATGAACTGCTGGCCGTCCAGGATGCGGGCGATGTTCTCGTCATCGAAGACCCGCTCGACCCCGGGCAGGCCGAGTGCCGCGCCGGTCACCACCACCGGCTCGGCGGCGGGCGGTGCCGAGCCGGTGACGGCTGGTTGCAGGTGGACGCCATGTTGCACGACGTCGACGAGGTGGCGGCCCAACTCGGCGAACTGCGCGACTGTCATCGTCGCCGCCGGGCCGGCGACATCTGTCATCGTCGCCGCCGGGCCGGCGACATCTGTCATTGCGGTCTCCGTCTTAGCGGCGAGCTTGGCGGGCGCCTGCTCGGCATAGCCCAGCCCGGCGGCGTACAGCCCGCACAGCGCCTGGTTGAACGAGGGGATGTCCCCCAGCTTGGGGTGGTTGGTGTAGAGCACGGCGACGTCGTCGTGGGCCGAGCCGAGCACATCCTCGGCAAAGCCGTGCAGGGCCTTCT
>DASWBF010000106.1:0-1670 GCA_036390735.1 Mycobacterium sp.
GAACTGCCCGGCTTCGTCGATGGCCAGCACGTCGAGGCTGCCAGGCGGGATGCGCCCCGCGTTGGCGAAGTCCCACGACGTGCCACCGATGACGCAGCCCGCGTTGTCGGCGATGAAGACGGCGTACCGGGTTTCCGAAATCACTTGCCATGCTGGGGGATTCGTGTAGTGACCGCCGGATTTTTTCGCGACGACCGACGGGTCGACGCCGGCGCCCACGATTTCGTCGAGCAGGTTCTCGACCACCGCGTGGGACTGCGCCACCACGCCGACGCGCCAGCCGTGCTCGTTGACCAGCCGGGCGATCACCCGCGCGGCACTATACGTCTTGCCGGTACCGGGCGGTCCGTGCACCGCGATGTAGGAGCCCGTCAACCCCAGCAGCGCCGCCGTGATCGAGGCGATGTCGTCACCCAGTCGCGGCAGCGCGGCACCGCCGGCGACGGTCGGGGGGCGGCGGCGCAGGATGTCGGTCACCGCGGTACGCGGCAATCCCGCACACGTCCGCACCGATTCGGCAGCCTCGGCCGCGACCGTCTCGATGACCTGCTCCATGGCATCGGTCCGCATCGGGAACCCAGGAGTCAGCGCCATCGGGAGGTGGTGGAACGGTCCCGCCTCGGGCTGCAACTCCTCGATCAGCACCTCGACCGGCAAACCGGCTGCTGCGTCGACGGTTTCGATCACGGTGGCCCTGCCGGCCGCGCGGCGGTCGGGATGCGTGTCATCGAGACCAGGCGGCGCCGGCCTGTCGTAGAGGACGCACACGTCGGTGTCGAGCAGTCCGCCGCACAGGCTGCCGCTGAGCCGGACGTGCCGGCGCGGCTTGCGCTTGCGGGGCGGCAGGTGCCAATCGGTCTCGACGTGCGCGTGCTCCACACGGAAGACGCCGGACGTGTCGGCCCATTCCTCGACGGGCCCGGTCAGGCGGTCGAAGTGGTTCCACCAGTATGGTTTTCGTTCGCGCTGGAAGTATCCGCGGGCCGCGTTGATCAGCGCGGCGGCGGTCTGGTCGGGGGAGCGGCGTGTCGTGGAATCCCCAGCGAAACCGCTTAGCGTGCAAGCGATCTCGTCGTCGGTGGGCACGGTCTCGCCGGGCGGGGCGGGACGGGTCAGATGTGTGACGCCGTTCTCGAACGCGCGCAGCAACAGCCAATCGCGCAGCTTGCGAGTCGACGTGCAGTCGTAGTGGTTGTAGTCCTCGATCTCTTTGAGCACGCCCGCGGCCTCTTCGCCGCGACCGCCGTCGCGCAGCGCACAGTACCGGGCGTACTGGACGATCGAGTCGGTGGCGCTGGTGACATCGCCCCCGCGCAGCTCATCGCCCATGTACAGCGGTTCCAGCGCCTTGAGCCCGTAGGACCTGGTGCCGAGGAGAATCGCTTTGCGCACGATCGGATACAGGTTGACGAGCACCTCGCTGCGCAGCAGATCGTCGACCTCGTCCTCGCCGACCCCGTGGCGCGCGGCGAGCCGCAGCAGCGCCGTCTTCTCATACGCGGCGTAGTGGTAGATGTGCATGTTCGGGTAGCGCTTGCGGCGCTTGCCCACCATCGCCAGGAACGTGACCAGCGCCGCGCGCTCGCCGGCCCGGTCGTGCGCCCAGAGCGGATGGAAGGTGCCGTCACGCTCGAGCACCCCGAACAGATACTCCAACCCCCAGTCGACGC
>DASWBF010000107.1:0-3149 GCA_036390735.1 Mycobacterium sp.
GGGACAACCTCTACAAGCTGTGGAACCGGATGAGCTCCGGCAGTTACCTGCCGGGCCCGGTGCGGGCGGTGGAGATACCGAAGGATCATGGGGCGGGGATCAGGGTGTTGGGTGTGCCGACGGTTACGGCATAGTGCCGCATGGTCCAGTGAGGACTTGGGTTGTGTTGTCATCACCCATCCGTTCCACCCGCTGAGGGGGCAGCGCCTGGAGGTGCTGTTCGTCAAGCGTCGGGGTGCGGAGCGGGTGTTCGTGTGCGCTGGCGGTGTCGGCGACCGGGTGACGGTGCCGCGGTCGTGGACCGATCGGGGTGCACCGGCGCTGGCGCATCGGTTGTCGATCGAGGGGCTGGCCGAGTTGGCGGCTGTGACACGCGCAATCGAGGGTTGTTGATTGTCATGGCATTTCACGACACAATCTTGTGTGATGAATATACACAAGGCGGAGCTCTCGACGTTGTCGACGAAGACGTTGTTGGCGCGGCGGCGTCGTTTGGTGGCGCGTTTGGGGGATGTCGAGCAGGTGTTGGCGGGGTCGCTGGTAGAGCAGACGCGCCGTTGCGGGAAGGCGGGTTGCGGCTGCGCCGACGGCGAACCACACGGCCCGTACACCTACTTCACGCCGAAACCTGCTGGTCGGGGCCGGTCAAAGTATGTGCCCGCGAGTTTGGTGGCGGCGGTGCGTGCGCGTCTGGTTCGGGGAGAGCAGGTCGCCGAGGTGTTGACGGGGATCTCGGCGATCAACGCCGAACTGCTGGCGCGGCGGGAGTTGATATAGCCGATGACCGCTACTGCCGCCGCGCCGGCGTCGGTTCTGGTCGGGTCCGCGCGTGTGGAAGTGGTTGTGGTGCTGGCGAATATGGCGATGGCGACCCTGGGAGGCGGCGGCGATGAACGCCGAAACCAAGATCACGAGCAGCCACCGCGACCGGCTCGCGGTGATCTACCTGCGGCAGTCGTCGATGGCCCAGGTGCGCGAGCACACCGAGTCCACGACACGCCAGTACGGGCTGGCCGAGCAGGCCGTGCGGCTGGGCTGGGACCGCCGCGACGTGGTGGTGATCGACACCGACCTGGGGGTTTCGGGTCGGTTCGGCGTGGTCCGGGAGGGTTTCGCCGAGCTGGTGAGTCGGGTCTGCTCGGGGCGGGTCGGGGCGATCTTCGGGATCGAGATCTCCCGGCTGGCCCGCTCCAACGCCGAGGTCGCGCGGCTGATGGAGTTCGCCGCGATCACCGAGACGCTGTTGGTCGACACCGATGGCGTCTACGATCCGGGCGATATCAACGACCGGATGCTGTTGGGGTTGAAGTCCACGATGGGCGAGGTGGAGCTGCATGTGATGGCGCAGCGGCTGCAAGCCAGCAAGAAGGCCGCCGCCGCGCGCGGGGAGCTGCGGACCCCGCTGCCGGTCGGCTTCGTCCACGACGAGGCCGGCCAGGTGGTCCTCGACCCCGATGCCGAGGTCCAGGCCGCGGTCGGTGACCTGTTCGCCGCGTTCGCCGCGTGCGGTTCGGCCTACGGTGTGGTCGCCGCGTTCGCCGGTCGGCGGTTCCCGCTGCGCGCCTACGGCGGCGCCTGGGCCGGGCAGCTGCGCTGGGGTCGTCTCACCCACGCCCGTGTGCTGGGAGTGTTGAAGAATCCCTGCTACGCCGGGGCATATGTGCATGGCCGCTACACCTCTCGGCGCACCGTCGATTCCGACGGCCGCGTGCACTCCGGCGTTGTCGAGCGGTCCCGCGCCGAATGGGCGGTGCTGATCAACGACCACCACGGCGGCTACATCGGCTGGGACGACTACCTGGCCAACGAGGCCAAGCTGGCCGCCAACCGCACCAACACCGGGGCCCGGCCGCCACGGGAGGGTTCCGCACTGTGTCAGGGCATCATCGGCTGCGGGTCCTGCGGAGCCCCGATGCGCACCAACTATCACGCCAACCAGCAGGCGTCCTACGAGTGTTCCAGTCGCGCAAACCATTCGACCACTCCGACCTGCCGCTCGATCGTCGCGGCCACGGTGGACGACGCGGTCGCGGCCAGACTGCTGAAGGCGCTCGACCCGACCGAGGTCGCCCTCGCGCTGGCCGCCGCCGATGAAATCACCGACCGGTGTCGCCGCGTCGGCCGGGCCGCCGAACTCGCCGTCGAACGCGCCCGCTACGAGGCCCACCGCGCCGAACGCGCCTTCCATGCGGTGGAGCCGGAAAACCGTTTGGTGGCAAGGAATCTGGAGACCCGGTGGGAAGCCAAACTCGCCACCCTGGCCGAGGCCGAGGCCGCTGTCGAAGCTGCCCGCCACCAGATGCCTCCGCTACCGACACGAGTGGACCTCGAGCGGTTGACCGCCGACCTGCCTCGGCTCTGGGAAGCCGAAACCACCAGCAACAAGGACCGAAAGCGCCTGTTGCGCACGCTGATCGCCGACATCACCGTGCTGCCGGAGCCCGATCACGCCATGGCGCGGATCGGGCTCCGCTGGCACACCGGCGCAACCGACGAACTGCGGGTGGCGCGCGTCGTTCACCCCGGAACCGCCAAACGCAGCCCCACCCCAGCGGTCGAGATGGTCATGCGGCTCGGACCGACCACCCCCACCGACCAGCTCGCTGACCTACTCAACGCCGCCGGCCTGACCACCGGCCACGGAGCACCGTTCGACGTCAAGGCCGTCCAATGGATCCGCCACGCCTACCACGTCCCCGCCCCGACGCCCTACGCCGCAGGTGAGATCAGCGTCGCCGACGCCGCCGAACGCCTCGACTGCAGCGTCGGCGTGATCTACGACTGGATCAAGACCGGAAAACTCGCCGCACGCCGCGGCCCCGGCAACCGGCTCTGCATCCCCTGGACCCACCAGATCCAGGCCGAAAGCCGTTACCGCATAACCGAGTCCGGCCACCTCAACCCAGCACGCCGCCGCACCACACGCCGCACCCGCACCCGCGCAGAGGCGTAATGTCGGTGCGGCAGGCACCATGTCCATCAAACATCGTTCAGCACAACCACATCCGACCCGAAGATCCCAACAAGCGATTGCAGGAAGGACAGTATGAAACATCCGTCCCGACGGTGGCGGACCGGATCGCGCAGACGGTGGTGGCGCTGCAGTTGCAGCCCCGCACGGAGTCGATCTTTCATGACGACTCCTTTGG
>DASWBF010000108.1:0-8105 GCA_036390735.1 Mycobacterium sp.
AAACACCGCCCCACCAGGCGAAACCAGCCCAACAATCAGCAAAGGCCGGAAACTCCCGCTAGTGGTGATGATGGTGGCCGTGTCCGTGGCCGTCGTCCTCCTCCTCGGCCGGCTTCTCCACAATCGCGGTCTCGGTGGTGAGGATCATCCGAGCCACCGATGCGGCGTTGAGCACCGCGGATCGGGTGACCTTCACCGGGTCGACGATGCCGTCGGCGACCAGGTCGCCGTAGGACAGCGTCGCCGCGTTCAGCCCCTGCCCCTTCGGCAGTTCAGCGACCTTGTTCACCGCCACCGCACCGTCGAGGCCCGCGTTGGCCGCGATCCAGTACAGCGGGGCGGACAGCGCACCGGCGAACACGTCGACACCCAGCGCGGCATCGCCCGACAGGCTGGCCCGCAGCTCGTCGAGCGCGCCGCGCGCGTGCACCAGCGCAGACCCGCCGCCCGCGACGATGCCCTCTTCGACGGCCGCCTTCGCCGCCGCGACCGCGTCCTCGACGCTCTCCTTGCGCTCCTTCAGCGCGGTCTCCGTCGCCGCGCCGACCTTGATCACCGCCACACCCCCGGACAGCTTCGCCAGCCGCTCCTCGAGCTTCTCGCGATCCCAGTCGGAGTCGGTGGTCTCGATCTCGGCGCGCAACTGCTTCGCCCGCGCCGCGACGGCCTCCTCGCCGCCGCCGCCGTCGACGATCGTCGTGGCGTCCTTGGTGGCGACGATGCGCCGGGCCGTGCCCAGCACCTCGAGTCCGACCTCGCGCAGCAGCAGGCCGACGTCGGGGTTGACCACCTGGGCGCCCGTCACGACAGCGAGGTCCTCGAGGAACGCCTTGCGGCGGTCACCGAAGAACGGCGCCTTGACCGCGACCGTCTTCAGCGTCTTGCGGATGGCGTTGACCACCAGCGTGGACAGCGGCTCACCCTCGACGTCCTCGGCGATGATCAGCAGCGGCTTGCCGGACTGCGCGACCTTCTCCAGCAACGGCAGGAAGTCGGGCAACGAGCTGATCTTGTCGCGGTGCAGCAGCACATAGGCGTCTTCGAGAACCGCTTCCATCGCGTCGAAGTCGGTGATGAAGTACGCCGACAGGAATCCCTTGTCGAACTGCACACCGTCGGTGACTTCCAGCTCGGTGTTCATCGTCGACGACTCCTCGACGGTGACGACGCCGTCGTGGCCGACCTGGGTCATCGCCTCGGCGACCATCTCGCCGATCTCCTCGTCGCGCGACGACACGGTGGCCACCTGCGCGATCGACTGCTTCTCGGTGACCGGGATGGCCGCGGCCAGCAGCGCGTCGGACACCGCGTCGGCCGCCT
Organism: Mycobacterium sp.; assembly: GCA_036390735.1. Lineage (GTDB taxonomy): Bacteria > Actinomycetota > Actinomycetes > Mycobacteriales > Mycobacteriaceae > Mycobacterium. Next base: position 1,321 of record DASWBF010000108.1, read on the forward strand.
TGGAAATGCCGATGCCGAGCGCGATCGGATTCGCGCCGGCAGCGACGTTGCGTAGGCCTCCCTTGACGATCGCCTGGGCCAGCACGGTGGCGGTGGTGGTGCCGTCGCCGGCCACGTCGTTGGTCTTGGTCGCCACCGACTTGACTAGCTGCGCGCCGAGATTCTCGAACGGATCCTCCAGCTCGATCTCGCGGGCGATCGTCACCCCGTCATTGGTGACCGTCGGGCCGCCGAACGCCTTGGCCAGCACCACATGCCGACCGCGCGGTCCGAGCGTGACCCGTACGGTGTCGGCGAGCTTGTCGACGCCGGCTTCCATCGCCCGGCGCGCGGTCTCGCTGTATTCAATCTGCTTGCTCATCTGAGTCCTTGCTTAAGGGGTTTAACGTGCGCCGCCCCGGAAATCCGCCGCGCGTACGCGGTGGATCCCGGGGCGGACACGGGTGATTACTTGTTGACGACAGCCAGCACGTCGCGCGCCGACAGGATCAGGTACTCCTCGCCGTTGTACTTGATCTCGGTGCCGCCGTACTTGCTGTAGATCACGGTGTCACCCTCGGAGACGTCCAGCGGAATCCGCTTCTCGCCGTCCTCATCCCAGCGGCCGGGACCGACGGCGACAACGGTGCCTTCCTGCGGCTTCTCCTTGGCGGTGTCAGGAATGACCAGACCGGATGCGGTCGTGGTCTCGGCCTCATTGGCCTGGACGAGGATCTTGTCCTCGAGTGGCTTGATGTTCACCTTCGCCACGATGTGAGCCCTCCACTTATCTGGGTGCGGCCCGGGCCTCTCCCGGGCCGGTGTCTTCTGTCCTGGCCCGGGCAGCGCCCAGACCTGTTCGGCATTTCAGGTTTCGGCATGCGCCACCGCCGCTGAGCCGTCGTCGCGGGTGCCGACCCGAGAGGCAGCGCGCCTGCCACCTAGCACTCTATACACGCGAGTGCTAGCACTCAAGCACGGGCTAGAACACCTGGGATCGGACGACCGGAAGCCCCGGGTCGGCAGCGGCCGCCAGCGCCGACGGGCGCGCGCCGGCGGCGATCAAGTGCGCGGCGAGCGACGCGATCATCGCGCCGTTGTCGGTGCACAGCCGCGGCCGCGGCACCCGCAGCGTGAGTCCGGCAGCGGCGCAGCGCTCGCCGGCGAGCTCACGCAGCCGCGAGTTCGCCGCCACCCCGCCGGCGATCAACAGCGTGGTGACGCCCAGCTGGTTCGCCGCCCGCACCGCCTTCGCGGTCAACACGTCAGCGACCGCCTCCTGGAAGCCCGCCGCCACGTCAGCGGCCACGTAGTCCGGTTGACGGTGCAGGTAACGGGCGACCGCGGTCTTCAGCCCGGAGAAGCTGAACGAGTACGGGTCGTCGCGCGGGCCGGTCATCCCGCGCGGAAACACCACCGCATCGCGGTCGCCGGTGCGGGCCAGCTCGTCGAGCACCTTGCCGCCCGGGTAGCCCAGCCCCAACAACCGAGCGACCTTGTCGTAGGCCTCGCCCGCCGCGTCGTCCACGGTGCTGCCCAGCTCGATCACCGGCTCGCCCAGCGACCGCAGGTGCAGCAGGTTGGTGTGCCCGCCGGACACCAGCAGCCCGACGCACTCCGGCAGCGGCCCGTGGTCGTACACGTCGGCGGCCAAGTGCCCGCCGAGGTGGTTGACCGCATAGAACGGCACGCCCCACGCCGCCGCGTACGCCTTGGCGGCGGCCACCCCGACCAGCAGCGCGCCGGCCAGACCCGGCCCGATCGTCGCGGCGACCGCATCCGGCCGCGCGATCCCCGCGGCGGCCAGCGCGCGGCGCATCGTCGGGCCGAGCGCCTCCAAGTGGGCGCGCGACGCGATCTCCGGGACCACGCCGCCGAACCGCGCGTGTTCGTCGACGCTGGAGGCGACCTCGTCGACCAGCAGCCTGACCTCGCCTTGTGGGCCGAGTTCGGCGATCCCGACGCCGGTCTCGTCGCAGGAGCTCTCGATCGCGAGGACGATCATTGGCTCTCCCGCCGCATCGTGTAGGCGTCGGCGTCGCTCACCCGGTAGTACCTCTTGCGCAGCCCGACCTCGACGAACCCGGCGCTGCGGTACAGCGCGATCGCGGGTGCGTTGTCGGTGCGCACCTCCAGGAAGACCGTTCCGTTGCCCGCGAAGGCCAGCAGCTCATCGAGCAGCCGCCGGCCGATTCCCTGGCCATGAAAGGCGGGGTCGACGCCGATGGTGTGGATCTCGTATTCGTGCGGCGGCAGGATGCCCAGCCGGGCGATGCCGGCGTAGCCGACGAGCTTGTCGCAGATGCGGGCGGCCACGTAGTGATTGTGCCGGCCGTCGAGCTCGGACAGGAAAGCCTTTGCGGGCCACGGGTCGTCGCCCTCGAACAGCTGGGCTTCCAACTCTGCGCAGCGTGCCGCGTCGGCGGCCGTCAGGGCGTCGATCGTGACCGTCATCGCGTAACCGCCTGCCGTTCGGCGAGGGTCTTCGCATCAGGGCGCCGAAGGTACAGCGGTACAAGCGGTTTCGGGCCCCCCGTCCAGTCGGCGACAGCGCGTACCAACCCGACCGGCGTGGGGTACTCAGCGTCCAGACGCGGCAACGGGAACATCTCCGCGTGGTCCGGCGACCCGGCGACGGCGGCGGCACCCTGGCACGGGACGTCCGCGGGCGCATCGACCGCAGGGCCGGCTGTGCGGATCCCGTCGCGGTAGCGCGCCCAATACACCTCGCGCCGACGGGCGTCGGTGACCACGAGGACGTCTCCGCTGGTGCCCATGCCGATGGCGTCGAGACTGCAGACGCCGTACACCGGGATGTCGAGGGCGTGCCCGAATGCCGCGGCGGTGGCCATGCCGACTCGCAGACCGGTGAACGGCCCCGGCCCGCAGCCAATCACGACGGCATCCAGATCTGTCATCTGTAGGCCAGAATCTGCCACGGCGGCAAGCACATTGGGCGTCAGTGTCTCTGCGTGCGCGCGTGCGTCGACGGTCACCCGCTCGGCGATCAAATGCTCGCCCTCGTCCCGGCGCACCACCCCAGCGGTCACCGCTGGCGTCGCGGTGTCCAATGCCAGCAGGATCATCTGCTCCACTCCCATGTGGCGGTGCGGGTTTCGGAGTCGTCGTCGTAGCGCAGCCGGACGTCGAGGTGGTGTTCGGAGAGCCGTTCGGCCAGCCCCTCTCCCCATTCGACGACGACGACGGCGTCGGCCAGATCGGTGTCGAGGTCGAGCGAGTCGAGTTCGGCGAGCAGGTCGGCGCTGACGGCTGTCTTGCTCCTCGCGTCCGCGCTGACGACTGTCTTGCTCCTCGCGTCCGCGCTGCCTGTCTTGCTCCTCGCGTCCGCGGTGTGCTCCAGCAGCCGGTACACGTCGACATGCACCATCGCCGGCGCTCCGACTCGCCGGGCGGGATGGACGCGCGCCAACACGAACGTCGGGGAGATCACCGCGCCGTCGACGTCCATGGCATGCGCAATTCCCTTGGCCAGCAAGGTCTTTCCGGCACCAAGCGGTCCGGAGAGCACCACCACGTCGCCGGCGCGCAAGTCCGCGCCCAGCCGGGCGCCCAACGTGAACGTGTCCTCGGCGGTGGGCAGCGTCGCGGTACTAGCCACTGCGGCGGACCCTTTCCCGCACCCGCCGGGCCAACGCGACCAGCTTGGACGGCGTCGCCCGCTCCACCAGTCGCACGAGCGCGTCGTCGATCACCTCCGGCTCCTGAAGCTGCACGAGGTGACCGGCACCCGGAACGATCACCAGCTCGCACTTCGGAAGCGCTGCCGCCATTTCCCGCGAATCGCCCGCCGGTGTCAGGAGATCCCGGTCCCCGCACGCGACCAGCGTCGGGATCGTCTCGAGCACCGGCAACGCGGCGCTCTCGTCGTGCACCTCCAGTGCATGGAGAAACTCGACCATCGTCTCGACCGGAGTGTCGTGAATCATCTTCTCCGAGTACGCCACCACCGCTGGGCTGATCTTCTCGTCGCCGTAGGACGCGGTGCGGAGAATCGGCCTGATCAGCGACCGCACCGAGCCGCGCGCCCGCATAACGAGTTTGGGCGCGTAGCGGGCGGCGAATCGCACGGCCTCCAGCGCGGGGTTTTTCAGGATCTCCCCAAGTGGGGATCGTGCCACTCCTTCGGCCGCTGACGAGATCAGCGCGGCGCCGACGACACGCGAGCCGTAGTTCTGCGGGAACTGCCGCGCGTGCGACAGCACCGCCATGCCGCCCATCGAGTGCCCGACGAGCACGACCGGCCCGCGCGGAACCGTCACCGCCAGCACGGCTTCCAGATCGCGGCCGAGCTGCTCCACGGTGTACGTCTGGATCGCGGCACGCCCGGACTGACCGTGGCCACGCTGGTCGTAGAACACCATCCGGACCTGGTGGCCCCACTCTTCTTCGAGGCGGGCCCGCTGGAAGTGGTAGGCGCCCATGCACATGCAGAAACCGTGCACGAATACCACGGTCAGCTGGGCGTCGGCCGGGCCCACTTCCCGAGCCGCCAACGGCACGCCGTCGTCGGTGGTGACGACGCTGCCGCGGTCGACGTCGAGCAGCGTGAAATCCTCTGTCGCATGCGGGTCCTCGACCGCATCCCGATGCCGCGCCGACCGGGCAGCCGAGACGCCGGCGACGGTTCCGACCGCAGCCAGCCCGGCGACGCCCGCCATCCAGCGTGCGTCCTTGAAGCGCTCGCGCTCCGGCTGCTCGCCACTTGCCAGTTTGGCCAGCCGCTCGGCGTTCTTCGCCGCCGTGCGGGCAAGGCTGTCGTCGATGCGCTGCGCGCGCTTGGCGCGTCGCTCTGATTTCTTGTCACTCAATGGTTCCGCCCTCGCGGTAGACACGGGTGACCCGGCCGCGCAGACTGGTCACCACCTCGTAGTGGATCGTGCCGAGCAGGTCGGCCCACTCCTGGGCGGTCGGCTCACCGTCTGTGCCCGGCCCGAAGAGGATCGCCGTGTCACCTTCGCGCACACCGGTTTCGCCCGGACCGAGGTCGACGACGAACTGGTCCATGCACACCCGGCCGACGCTGGGTCGCCTGCGGCCGTTGATCATCACTTCGAAACGGCCGCTCAACGCCCGGTACACGCCGTCGGCGTATCCGATCGGGAGCAGCGCCAACGTCGTGTCCCGGTCGGCGACCCAGGTGTGCCCGTACGACACGCCGTCACCCGCATGCACCGACTTCACGAGCGCCACGGGGCATCTCAGCGTCATCGCCGGGATCAGGCCCATCTGCCCGCGTTCCGGAATTGGGCTGAGTCCGTACACCGCGATGCCGGGCCTGACCATGTCGAAGGCCAGGTCGGGCCGCGACATCGCCGCCGGTGAGTTGGACAGGTGCGCAACCTCGTAGCGCACGCCTGCCGATCGCGCCTGGCCCAGCATGTCGGAAAACCGTTGTGCCTGAAGGTCATTGGTCGGATGCTCGGGCTGGTCGGCGTGCGCCATGTGCGACATCAGCCCACGCACTCGCACCGCTTCCTCGGCCTGGGCGCGCAGCAGCGCGTCGAGCATCGCCGGGTACTCGGCGTCGCTCACCCCGTTGCGGTTCAGCCCGGTGTCGATCTTGACCGTGACGGCGGCAGTTATTCCCGTTCGCCGCACCGCGTCGAGCAGCTCGGACAGTTGGCGCACCGACGACACCGCGATCTGCACGTCGTCAGAAAGCGCCGGCGCGAAGTCGGTGCCCGGCGCGTGCAGCCACGCCAGGATCGGCGCGGTGATGCCGTCAGCGCGCAGCGCGAGCGCCTCGTCGATGGTGGCCACTCCGAGCTCGGCGGCACCGGCGGCCAGCACGGCCCGCGATACCCGGGTCGCGCCGTGCCCGTAACCGTCGGCCTTGACGACCGCCATCACCTCGGCCGATCCCGCATGCTCCCGCAGTACGCCGATGTTGTTCGCGATCGCGTCGAGATCGACCACGGCCTGCGGCGTGGTGTTCGGGGTCAACGGCGTGGTCAGCGGAAGTGTGTGCATGCTCAGCCGATTGTCCCAGAACGCGCCCGTGCGGCTTCCCCGTCACCTCTCATTACCGCTGCATCAGCGCAATCCCGATGTCGCCGACCTCTGCTGGATTGCGCGTCACCAACGGCACTTCGAGCGCTGCGGCGGTCGCGGCGATCATCAAACCGAGGGCCCGACCACGGGGACTGCGGCCCTGTGCTCGCAGCCGCGCGCAAAGCATGCCGTAGTGATGAGCAATGACATCGGTGAAAGCGATCCCGTGTCCGAATGTCGCCTGTATGAGGGTCAAACGACGCTGTCGCGCGTCGCGCGTGTCCGGATCACGGGCGGCCTGCACTCCGTAGTGCAGCTCGGCGTAACTAACCGAGCTGATTTGACACACCAGTCCCGAGAAGTCTGCGTCGGGCCCAATCAAGACGCTGGTATCCAGCAGCACCCGTTCACGACCAGGGGTCGTCAACCGTCTCAGCCCGTCGTGACGTCTCGAGTTCGGCAGCCCATTCGTCGTCGACATGCGCCGCGAAGACCTGTCCGACGCGCGGACCGTCGACCCAATCGACAGCGTCGAACGGCACCATCCGGGCGACGAAACGGCCATTCACTGTCACGGCGACCTCAGCGCCGGCCTCCACCGCCCGCAGTACCGGCGTCGGGTTCTGACGCAGTTGCCGCACGCCGACCTTCTCCATGCGTCCAGGCTACCCGGTGTAGACCATGATCTACATCAGGTTTTTCGCGAGCGCCAGCTCCAACTCAGTGCGCGAAGTGCTGTTGCTGGTCGAAATGGCCGCCCGGTTTGAGCTCGTCCATGTGGGCGACCACCTTCG
>DASWBF010000109.1:0-4109 GCA_036390735.1 Mycobacterium sp.
ATTCGGTCGTCCAGCAGCTGATCGATGTCGGAGCGGTCGAGCCATCCGAAGCAGAGTCTCTTCCGATGCGCAATCAGCTCACGCGTGGATTGTTTGCACAGCGCGACGAACCGGCCGACATGTGGTTGCTTCGAATGACACCCGCTGATCGGATCATGGCCTGCTCGGACGGGCTGCCCAAAGAAGTCGACAGCTCGACGATCGAGAGAATGTTGCGCGAGATACCCGACCCGCAAGCCGTGGCGGGCGAATTGGTCAATGCCGCCTTGGATGCGGGAGGCCGCGACGATGTCACCGTGGTCGTGGTCGACGCTGTCGCGGTCGCCAGTTAGCGGACCTCTTCGCCCGGCTGGCCCGCTGTCCGCTCCAGCACGCGCAACGAACCGGTGGCCGCGGCTTCCCGAAACTGGCCGGAGCCAACTGCCCGCCAGTAGATGTGGTACGGCGCCTGGCCGCCGTCGTCGGGGTTGGGGAACACGTCGTGGATGACCAGGGCGCCGCCGACGGTCACCCACTTCGCCCAGCCGTCGAAGTCGGCGGCGGCCGCCGCCTCGCTGTGCCCGCCGTCGATGAACACGAACTGCAGCGGCGTGCGCCAGCCGCGCGCCACCGTCGTCGACTTCCCCACGACCGCGACGACATTGTCGTCGAGATCGGCCGCGTCGAGCGTGCGTCGTAGCGTCGGCAGCGTGTCGAACCGCCCGGTCACTGTGTCGATCATCGACACGTCGTGAAATTCCCAGCCGGGCTGGTGCTCCTCGGAGCCGTGGTGGTGATCGATGGTGTACAGCACGCTGTTCCGTTCTTGGGCAGCCGCGCCGAGCAGCAGGGTCGACTTGCCGCAGTAGGTGCCGATCTCGACTGCGGCCCCGTCGGCCAGGTACTTCAGCGCGGCCTCATACAGCGCGCGGCCCTCGTCGGCCGGCATGAACCCGGTGACCTCGTCGGCAAGCGCGAACAGCCGTTGGGCTTCGGTCATGGACCTCAACCTAATCGGTGAGGCCGATTGCCGGCCATCCGGGTGTGTAGTAGTGTCTGGACACGTGTCCGAATCGGTGTCTCTGGAGTCCACCCGACGCCGGCTCACGGCCAAGCAGGCCGACACCATCCAGCGGCTGAGCAACGCTGCGCTCGCCATGCTCGCCCGAGAAGGCTTCGGCGGCTTGACGATTCGATTGGTGGCCGCCGAGGCGGGCGTCGGAGCCGCCACCGCCTATACGTACTTCTCGTCGAAGGAGCATCTGGTCGCGGAGGTGTTCTGGCGTCGCCTCGCGTCGTCGGTGCCGCCACCTATCGACGACCAGCCACCGGTCGAGCGGGTAATCGCGGTGCTGCGTCACATCGCCCTGCTCGTTGCGGACGAACCTGAGTTCGCCGGCGCGGTCACCAATGCTCTACTGGGCCGTGATCCCGACGTCGAGCACCTGCGGGACCGCATCGCGCGGGAGATCAGGGGCCGCCTGGTCGAGGCGGCCGGGGAGGGTACGGATCCGGCGTTGGTCGAGACCCTCGAGTTGCTTTACACCGGCGCGCTGGTGCATGCGGGAATGGGGTACGTGACGTATTCGGAGATCGCCGATCGCCTGGAGAGGTCAGCCCGTCTGCTGCTTTCCGCGTGAGTGTGCGGATTTGTACGCTTCCACCGGCGCGTCGCGTACGAAACCGCACGCTCGGCGCAGTCAGGGCTCCTTGCGGATCTGCATCATGTCCATGCTCCAGTAACCGCGCAGGTGGGTGAGCAGTCCGGCATCGTTGACGCGATAAGTGAAGACACCGCGTACTGTGGTGCTGAATCCGTCGAACTTGTTGTGTAACAGCAAGATGTGCGCGATCTCCTTCGGTGAGCTCGACGGGAACGTCTCCTCGCAAGTGATGGTCGCCTCACTGCGCGCTATCGTGTTCTCGAAGAACGCGCCGACGGCCTCCTTGCCGCGCACACCGAGTCCGTCGGGGTTCGTGACGGCCTCGCCGATGGGGTCCTCGATGAGCACGTCGTCGGCCATCAGCGCCAGCCAGCCTTCGCGGTTGCCGGCCTGCACGCACTTCCACGACGCCTGCGACGCCGCGAGCGCCGGCGATACCTCAATTACTTTGTCAGACATGGGAATACGGTCGGGCTAACGGTCGGCGTCCGTGTAACGGATCACGCCGCGAATGTTGCGGCCTTCCAACATGTCTTGGTAGCCGTCGTTGATCTGCTCCAGCCTGTACTGGCGGGTGATCATATCGTCGAGGTTCAGCTTGCCCGCCTTGTACATCGACAGCAGCAGCGGGATGTCGTGGTGCGGGTTGCCGCCGCCGAAGATGGTGCCCTGCAGGTTCTTCTGCATCAGGGTCAGCATCGCGAGGTTCAGGGTGACGTTGGTGTCGAGCAGGCTGCCGATGGCCGTCAGCACGCAGGTTCCGCCCTTGGCGGTGATGTTGATGTAGCTGTCGATGTCTTCGCCCTTGAGCTCGCCGACGGTGACGACCACTTTCTGGGCCATCAGCCCGTACGTCACCTCGGCCATGCCGATCATCGCAGCGTCGATGTCCGGGTAGACATGCGTGGCGCCGAATTTGAGTGCCTGGTCACGCTTCCATTCCACCGGGTCGATCGCGAAGATCCGCCGCGCCCCTGCGTTCACTGCGCCCTGCAACGCCGCCATGCCTACGCCGCCGATGCCGACGATCGCGACGTCGTCACCAGGGCGGATATCGGCCGACCGCGTCGCCGAACCGTAGCCGGTGGTGACACCGCAGCCGACCAGGCAAGCCACCTCGAACGGGATCGACGGGTCGATCTTCACCACCGAGCTCTTGTGCACCACCATGTACGGCGAGAAGGTGCCCAGCAGCGTCATCGGGAAGACGTTCTGACCGCGGGCCTGGATACGAAATGTGCCGTCGGACACCGCCGCACCGTTGAGCAGACCAGCTCCCAGGTCGCACAGGTTGCGCATCCCGGCCTGACATGACGGACACCGCCCGCATGACGGGATGAACGACAGCACCACGTGGTCGCCGGGAGCGATGTCCTCGACACCGGGGCCGACCTCGGTGACGATGCCGGCACCCTCGTGTCCGCCGAGTACCGGGAAGCCGCCCATCGGGATTCCGCCGGTCACCAGGTGGTGGTCGGAGTGGCACATCCCCGACGCTTCCATCTGGATCTTGACTTCGTCCTTGACCGGGTCGCCGATCTCGATCTCTTCGATCGACCACGGCTGGTTGAACTCCCAGAGAAGAGCGCCCTTGGTCTTCATCCCAGTTCCTGCTTCCCATGAGAAATCGTGTGAACTTTCAGCGACAGCGTAGTTACCGAAGTCACACACCACCCAACCGGGTGTTTGGGTCACCACCCGCGCGGGCGGGGGCAACTACCACAGCGGCGCGGGCGCCTTGCCGAGCGGGTAATAGCCGGGCAGCTTCTCGCCGGCGAGGCTGCGCTCGATCCGCTTCTGCATGCCCTCGCTGAGCTTTCCGGCCTTCATCAGGTCTAGGTAGAGCTTCTGCACATGGCCGAAGTCGAAGAAGTCGCGCTGCCATTCGATCTTGCCGTTGGCGGCGAGGCGAAACCAGCTGCCGCCGATGCCGTAGATCTCCGATTCCACCGCGTCGGCGTCCGTCGCGACCTGTTTCCAGAAGCCGACGATCTCGCCGATCTTGTCGTCGATGATCACGCGCTGATACGGGTAGTGCCAGTTCTCCAGGCCGGCCATCTCGAGGCCGAGCGCGATGTCGCGGATCTCGTCGATGCCGACGCACATCACGTCTTCCTTCGGGCCGATGTTCCATCCGTAGGTGGCTTCGTCGTCGTAGAAGTCGGCCAGCGGCGTCCAGTCGCCTTTGCGCTCGGCTTTGCGGTTGGCCTCCAGCCACCGCTCGACCCAATCTTCCAGTTCCTCACGGGGGAATGACGTCATTGTCAGTCTTCCTTCTCTCGAATGGACAACGCTTGAGTGGGACAGGCAAACACCAACGTAAGAGGCGGTTGTCAAGTGGTCTCGGGAATTTTTCTGGCTCGATTGTCCAGCCTGGTCGGGATGGTTGGTCGGTCGGCGATTCTTGTCAGTGGGCGCGCGGGAGGCCGCTGGCCGGCCTGGCCGGCCAGCTCCCGCGTGGTTGAT
>DASWBF010000110.1:0-15541 GCA_036390735.1 Mycobacterium sp.
GCGGACGTCAGCGTGCGGATGTGCTGCTGGGTCGGGATCAGCACCTTGCCGCCCAGGTGACCACACTTCTTCTCCGACGCCAGCTGATCCTCCCAGTGGGAACCGGCCACGCCTGCGGCGATCATCGCCTTCTGCAGCTCGTAGACGTTGAGTGCACCACCGAAGCCGGCCTCGCCGTCGGCGACGATCGGCACCAGCCAGTTGTCGACGGACCTGTCGCCCTCGACCTTCGCGATCTCGTCGGCGCGCATCAGCGCGTTGTTGATCCGACGCACCACCTGCGGCACCGAGTTGGCCGGATACAGGCTCTGGTCCGGATAGGTGTGCCCGGACAGGTTCGCGTCACCGGCGACTTGCCAACCCGAAAGGTAGATGGCCTTCAGGCCCGCGCGGACCTGCTGCACGGCCATGTTGCCGGTCAGCGCACCGAGCGCATTCACCCATTCGAGGTCGTGCAGCTGCGACCACAGCACCTCGGCGCCGCGGCGGGCGAGCGTCTGCTCCTCGACCACGGTGCCCTGCAGCGCGACGACGTCCTCGGCGGTGTAGCTGCGGGTGGTGTCCTTCCAGCGGGGATTGGTGTCCCAATCGTGCTGGATTTGCTCCGGCGTCTTGGGCTTGCCGACGGTCGACATTTGAGATGCTCCTTCGAAGTTGCTGACAAGCCGCTGCCGCGTCGCCGGCTTCCCGAGTTGTTAACACGACACATAGCTTCGCTGCTGTGCTAACTCGACCATGACACAGCGTATATGCGCAGGTCCAGGGGTTTGCTTTGCCAAGTTCTGCTACTAGCCAGGTTGCTTTTGCAAATCTTGCAAAGCTAGCTAATTGCTGTACCGGTTCAGTTGGCTACTCACCGGTAACCTTATTCACGCAGGTCAAGTGCGCAAACGAGCCGGATCTGATCTTTACAGTGAGAAGATCGAAGCGACGGCCTTCGTATCGTCGCCAACCATGTATGTGAGCGTTGTAACAGTCTTCTTTGCAAGCGCTTCGCCGAAGCGGACCGTCGATCCCGGCGGGTGCACGTGCACGACGATCTCCAACTTGTCGCCCAGCGCGACCGGCGCCTCGTGCTCGAGAGTGATCCGGGCCGGGCCGCGAAGAAGTTCCGGCGTGGCCGAGAGATAGTCCTCGACGACGCTCCAGTACACCGCGTTGTTCATGTGGTCGAACATGTCGATGTCGGTGAACCGGACCGGGAACTCGCGGATCTGATCAGCGGTGTCCCGGGGCTCCGGCTTCAGGTACGCCTTCCACCGCAGCCGATCGATATCGGTGGTGCGGTGCAGCCCCTCGAGGAAGTCGTCGGCGATGCGCGCCGGGCCCTGGGTCTCGCGGTTGATGTTGATCCAGAATGCCTCGGACTCGATCAGCCCGCCCTTGCGGCCGTCGACGCGAACCCGCATCTCACACCAGCGGTTCGATGTCCCCGAACACCACCGCCGCAGCCGCAGCATGTCCTGGAATTCGATTGGCCGGATCAGGTCGATCATCGTGCGGCGCACGATCCACAACGGGTGGGTGTCCTGGAAACCCATCTCGCGCAGCTGGTCCGCGCCGATGTCCTGGATGTGTCGGCACGCGGCATCCAGCCGCAGCCGGCCGGTGGCGTCGATGTCGGCGACCCGCAACGGCCACTCCCGGTCGAAGACATCGGGATGCGGGTCGGGCACCGGCATCATCACTTTGTCCAGGCTCATTGAAGCGCGATCATGCCAAACGGCGACGCCAACGGCCAACTGCCAAGACTGCAAAGCGGCGGTTAGCACGGCAAGTAGGCTGCTCAGCATGCCGAAGACGTTCGTCGGATCACGGGTCCGTCAGCTGCGAAGCGAACGGGGCTTCAGCCAGGCGGCGCTGGCTCAGATGCTGGAGATCTCACCGAGCTACCTGAACCAGATCGAGCACGACGTGCGGCCGCTGACCGTGGCGGTGCTACTGCGGATCACCGAGGTGTTCGGCGTCGACGCGACGTTCTTCGCCCCGCAGGACGACACCCGGCTCGTCGCCGAACTGCGCGAGGTGACCATGGACCGCGACCTCGACATCGACGTCCACGTCGCCGAGGTGGCCGACATGGTCAGCGCCCATCCCGCGCTCGCCCGGGCGATGGTCAACCTGCACCGTCGCTACCGGATCACCACCGCGCAGCTGGCGGCGGCCACCGAGGACCGCTTCAGCGACGGCAGCAGCGGCAGCGGATCGATCACGATGCCGCACGAGGAGGTCCGCGACTACTTCTATCAGCGCCAGAACTATCTGCACGAGCTCGACACCGCCGCTGAGGAACTCACCATCGATCTGCGCATGCACCGCGGTGACCTTGCCCGCGATCTTTCCGACCGTCTTACGGCCGTGCACGGCGTGCACATCGTCAAGCGGCTCGATCTCGGCGATACCGTGCTGCATCGCTTCGACCCGTCGTCCAAGAGGCTGGAGATCGGCAACCACCTGTCGTCAGGCCAGCAGGTGTTCAAGATGGCGACCGAACTGGCATACCTCGAATACGGCGACCTGATCGACAAGCTTGTGGAGGAGGGCAAGTTCACCAGCGAGGAGTCGACAACCCTGGCCCGGCTTGGTCTTGCCAGCTACTTCGCCGCAGCGACGGTGTTGCCCTACGAGCAGTTTCACGAGGTCGCGGAGAATTTCCGCTACGACATCGAGCGGCTGTCGGCGTTCTACTCGGTGAGCTACGAGACGGTCTGCCACCGGCTTTCCACGCTGCAGCGGCCGTCGATGCGCGGCGTGCCGTTCTCGTTCGTACGGGTCGACAAGGCGGGCAACATGTCAAAACGGCAGTCCGCTACCGGTTTTCACTTTTCGGCCAGCGGCGGCACCTGCCCGCTGTGGAACGTCTACGAGACTTTCGCCAATCCGAGCAAGATTCTCGTGCAGATCGCCCAGATGCCTGACGGTCGCAGCTACATGTGGGTGGCACGCACGGTCGAGCGGCGCGCCTCACGCTATGGTGAGCCGGGTAAGACGTTCGCGATCGGCCTGGGTTGCGAACTACGGCATGCCCACCGGCTGGTGTATTCGGAGGGACTGGACTTGTCGGCTGACAACGCCACACCGATCGGCGCCGGCTGCCGCGTCTGCGAGCGGGACAACTGTCCGCAGCGCGCGTTCCCGGCGCTGGGCCGCGCCCTCGATCTCAACGAGCACCGCAGCACGGTGTCGCCTTACCTGGTGAAGCCGTCATGACAGCTCCCCGCATCGAGCCCGGCGGCTTCCGCGAGCTCGGCCCGATCACTTGGGCGTTCACCAAACTCGCGGCCCGGGTAGCCCGCGTGCCGCAGGTGCATCTGTTCACCACGCTCGGCCAGCACAAGCGGTTGTTCTGGACGTGGCTGCCCTTCGGCGCGGTCCTGCTCGGGTTCGGCAAGTTGCCGCGCCGCGACAGCGAGCTGGTGATCCTGCGGGTCGGACACCTGCGCGGCTGCGAGTACCAGCTGCAGCAGCATCGCCGTATCGCCCAGCGCCGCGGCATCGACGCAGAAACACAGGACAAGATCTTCGAAGGCCCGAACGCCGACGGGTTGACCGACCGCGAGCGGGCCCTGCTGACCGCCACCGACGAACTCATCGACGCCCGCAACGTGTCCGCACAAACATGGCAGTGGTTGGCGCGTCACCTCGATCGTCGGCAGTTGATCGAATTCGTCACTCTCGCAGGGCAATACGACGCACTCGCGGCGACGTTGACCACGCTGAAGGTGCCGCTTGACCTCTAGAAGTTGATCATGTGGCCGACGAGCCCGTGGAAGCACTCCTGTAGCGCCTCGGACAGCGTCGGGTGGGTGTGCACGTTGCGGGCGAGCTCGTTGGCCGTCAGGTCCCACTTCTGTGCCAACGTCAGCTCCGGCAGCAGCTCGGACACGTCGGGCCCGATCAGGTGTCCGCCGATCAACTCCCCGTAGCGGCCGTCGGCGATCAGCTTGACGAACCCGGTCGGCTCCCCCAGCCCGTGCGCCTTGCCGTTCGCCGTGAACGGGAACTTCGCGACCTTGACGTCGTAACCCTCGTCGCGGGCCTGCTCCTCGGTCAGCCCGAAGCTGGCGACCTGCGGCTGGCAGAACGTCGCCCGCGGCATCATCCGGTAGTCACCGAGCTCCAAAGTCTCCGCGCCGGCGATGGTTTCGGCCGCGACCACGCCTTGTGCCTCGGCGACGTGCGCGAGTTGCAGCAGGCCGGTGACGTCGCCGATCGCGTAGATGTGGTCGACGTTGGTGCGCATCTGCTCGTCGATCGCAATCGCTTTGCGGTCGGTCAGTTTCACCCCGGCGGCGTCCAGGCCGTAGCCCTCGACGTTGGGCGCAAAGCCGATGGCCTGCAACACCTTGTCGGCCTTCAGCTCGTCGGAGTTGCCGTCCTTGCTGACTTTGACGGTGACCGTCGACCCATCGTCGTCGATCGACTCGACCTTGGTTCCGGTGAGCACTTTCACGCCGAGCTTCTTGAACTGCTTCTCGATTTCCTTGGACACCTCGGCGTCCTCATTGGGCAGTGCCCGCGGCAGGAATTCGACGATCGTCACGTCGACGCCGTAGTTGGCCAGCACGTAACCGAACTCCATCCCGATCGCGCCGGCCCCGGCGATCACGATCGAGCCGGGCAACTCGCGGGACAGGATTTGCTCCTCGTAGGTGACGACGTTCTCCGACAGCGACGTGCCGGGCACCAGCTTGGTGCTGCTGCCGGTCGCGATGATCGCGTTGTCGAAGGTGACGGTCTCGGTGCCGCCGTCGTTGAGGTCGACTTCCAGCGTGTTGGCGTCTTTGAACTTCCCGTAGCCGTGAATCTTGGTGATCTTGTTCTTCTTCATCAGGAAGTGCACGCCGGCGACGCGGCCGTCGGCGACCTTGCGGCTGCGGTCGAACGCGACGCCGTAGTCGAACGTCGCCTCACCGCTGATCCCGAACGTCTTGGCCTGCTTGGTGAAGATGTGGGCCAACTCTGCGTTGCGCAGCAACGACTTCGACGGGATGCAGCCGACGTTGAGGCAGACTCCGCCCCAATACTTGGGTTCGACGATGGCGGTGTTCAGGCCCAGTTGGGCGGCGCGGATGGCCGCGACGTATCCGCCGGGGCCCGCTCCGATAACGACGACGTCGTAGTGAGAAGTCACGAGGCCAGCCTAGTAAGGGACGACGCCTACCAGGCAAGGGCTCGCGATCCGGTCGCAGAAGTGCCGAGTTAGCGACCCCGCGGCACCGGGCAAGCATCTACCGCCTCGGCCACCACCACAGGCCCGTCAGGAGGGGCTGGCCGTTCCCCGCTCGCGTACTCCGCGCCCCGGAGCGGCGGCGCACCGGCGAGTGACTCGAGCTCCGCGGCGGTGAACGCGCGGCCCCGGCTGAGGAACCGCATGCCTTCGGGGGCTTCCATCGAGAACCCACCGCCGCGGCCGGGCACCGCGTCGATGACCAGCTGGGTGTGCTTCCACGCGTCGAACTGAGGACCTGAAATCCACACCGGCGTGTCCTCGACGATGCCGAGAAGCACGTCCCGGTCGCCGACGATGAACTCCCCGTCCGGGTAGCACATCGGCGACGATCCGTCGCAGCAGCCGCCGGACTGGTGAATCATCAACGCGCCGTGGCGATCTCGCAGCCGACGCAGCAGGCCGGCGGCCGTCTCGGTGATCAGCACCCGCGGTGGGGCGTCTGCCATCAGAAGAAGCCCTGCGCCTTGTCGTTGTAGGAGACGAGCAGGTTCTTGGTCTGCTGGTAGTGGTCGAGCATCATCTTGTGGTTCTCGCGCCCGATGCCGGACTGCTTGTAGCCGCCGAACGCCGCGTGCGCGGGGTAGGCGTGATAGCAGTTGGTCCACACCCGGCCGGCCTTGATGTCGCGCCCAGCCCGATAGGCGGTGGTGCCGTCGCGGCTCCACACCCCCGCACCCAGCCCGTACAGGGTGTCGTTCGCGATCGCGATCGCGTCGTCGTAGTCACGGAACGACGTGACCGCGACGACCGGGCCGAAGATCTCCTCCTGGAAGATTCTCATCTTGTTGTTGCCCTCGAAGATCGTCGGCTGCATGTAGTAGCCACCGGACAGGTCGCCGCCGAGTTCGGCGCGTTCGCCGCCGGTGACGACGCGCGCGCCCTCGTCCTTGCCGATCTCGACGTAGGACAGGATCTTCTCCAGCTGGTCGTTGGAGGCCTGCGAACCGATCATCGTCTCGGTGTCCAGCGGGTCGCCCTGGCGGACGGCCTTGGTGCGGATCGCGGCGAGCTCGAGGAATTCGTCGTAGATGTCGGCCTGGATCAGGCTGCGCGACGGGCACGTACACACCTCGCCCTGATTCAGCGCGAACATCGTGAACCCTTCCAGCGCCTTGTCCTGGAAGTCGTCGGCGGCGGCCAGCACGTCGGAGAAGAAGATGTTGGGGCTCTTGCCGCCCAGCTCCAGCGTGACCGGGATGAGGTTCTGGCTGGCGTACTGCATGATCAGCCGCCCGGTGGTGGTCTCCCCGGTGAACGCGATCTTGGCGATCCGGTTGCTGGAGGCCAGCGGCTTGCCCGCTTCGAACCCGAACCCGTTGACCACGTTGACCACGCCGGCCGGCAGCAGATCCCCGATCAGGCCCAGCAGGTACAGGATCGAGGCCGGGGTCTGCTCGGCCGGCTTGAGCACGACCGCGTTGCCGGCCGCCAGCGCGGGCGCGAGCTTCCAGGTCGCCATCAGGATCGGGAAGTTCCACGGGATGATCTGCCCGACCACCCCCAGCGGCTCGTGGAAGTGATACGCGACGGTGTCCTCGTCGATCTGACTCAGCGTCCCCTCCTGGGCGCGGATCGCCGCCGCGAAATAGCGGAAGTGGTCCACCACCAACGGAATATCGGCGTTGAGGGTTTCCCGCACCGGCTTGCCGTTGTCCCATGCCTCGGCGACGGCGATGGCCTCGAGGTTTTCTTCGATGCGGTCGGCGATCTTGTTCAGCACCAGCGCGCGCTCCGCCGCCGCCGTCTTCCCCCACTCGGGCGCCGCCGCGTGCGCAGCATCCAACGCCTTGTCGATGTCGGCCTCGGTCGACCGCGGCACCTCACAGAACGGCTGTCCCGTGACCGGCGTCGGATTCTCGAAATATTCGCCGCCCACCGGCGGGACCCACTCGCCGCCAATGAAATTGCCGTAACGCGAATCGAACGATATCAACGAACCCTCGGTACCCGGACGGGCAAACACAGTCATCAGCGACTCCTTCGTCGTGGCGCGTGTACTACGGCTCACAGTACTCCCGGCGCCGACAACCCGACCCTGTAAGAATGCCCGGGTGGGCAGCCCCGATAGCGACCCGTACCTCTGGCTCGAGGACGTCACGGGCGAGGCTGCGCTGGGCTGGGTGCGCCGGCACAACGAACCGACGCTGGCCGAGCTGTGTGACGGACGCTTTGAGGAGTTCCGCGAGCAGGCGCTGGACGTGCTGGACACCGACGCCCGCATCCCGTACGTCGTGCGGCGTGGCGATCACCTGTACAACTTCTGGCGCGACGCCGAGCACCCGCGCGGTGTCTGGCGACGGACGACGCTCGAGCAGTACCGCAGCGAGTCACCGGACTGGGATGTGCTGATCGACGTCGACGCATTGGCCGCACAGGAGGACGAGAACTGGGTGTGGGCCGGTGCCAACGTCATCGAACCGGATTTCTCGCTGGCGTTGATCTCGCTGTCGCGGGGCGGCGCCGACGCGGCGGTGGAGCGCGAATTCGACATGGCGACAAGGGAGTTCGTCGCCGACGGGTTTGTCGTTCCGGAGGCCAAGACCGCCATCGACTGGGAAGACCCCGACACCGTGCTCATTGGCACCGATTTCGGCGACGGGTCGCTGACGGACTCCGGCTATCCCCGGCTCGTCAAGCGCTGGCGGCGCGGCCGGCCGCTGTCCGACGCCGAGCTGTTGTTCTCCGGCAGCCACGTCGACGTCAGCGTCGCGGCGTCCGTCGACCGCACCCCTGGTTTCGAGCGGACACTTGTGCGCCGGTCTATCGACTTCTTCAACAGTGACGTGTACGAACTGCGCCGCGGCGAGTTCATCCGGATCGATGCACCCACCGACGCCACGGTGTCGATACACCGGCAGTGGCTGCTCATCGAACTGCGCAGCGACTGGTACACCGCCACCACCCACTACCGCGCCGGCTCGTTGCTGGCAGCGGACTACGACGAATTCATTTCCGGCACAGCGCAATTGCACGTAGTGTTCGAACCGGACGAGCACACCTGCCTGCATCACTACGCGTGGACACGCGACCGGCTGGTGGTGGTCACCCTCGCTGACGTGGCGAGCCGTGTCGAGGTCGTGAAGCCTGGGGACTGGCGGGCTGAGCCGGTCACCGGCCTGCCGGAAAACACCAACACCGTGATCGTTGCCGCCGACCACGCCGGCGACGAAGTCTTTCTCGACTCCAGTGGTTTCGACAGGCCGTCGCGTCTGATGCGCGGCATCGCGGGCGGCGAGCTGGAGCAGATCAAGTCGGCGCCTCAGTTCTTCGACGCCGACGACCTCACGGTCGCACAGCATTTCGCGATCTCCGAGGACGGCACACAGGTGCCGTACTTCGTCGTCGGACACGGCGCCAACGGCCCCGGTCCCTCGCTGCTGGGCGGCTATGGCGGATTCGAGGTCTCGCGCACACCGGCTTACGACGGCGTGATGGGACGGCTGTGGCTGGCCCGCGGCGGAACCTATGCGCTCGCCAACATCCGCGGCGGCGGCGAGTACGGACCGACGTGGCACACGCAGGCAACGAGGGAGGGCCGGCACAAGGTCGCCGAGGACTTCGCCGCAGTTGCACAGGACTTGGTGGACAGAGGCATCACCACCGTCGCACAGCTGGGAGCGGCCGGCGGCAGCAACGGCGGGCTGTTGATGGGCATCATGCTCACGCAGTACCCGGAGTTGTTCGGCGCCCTGGTGTGCAGCGTGCCGCTGCTCGACATGCGCCGCTTCCACCTGCTGCTCGCCGGCGCGTCGTGGGTGGCCGAGTACGGCAACCCCGACGACCCAGCGGACTGGGAGTTCATCGAGAAATTCTCGCCATACCACCACGTTTCGGCCGATCGGCACTATCCGCCGCTGCTGATCACCACGTCGACCCGCGACGACCGGGTGCACCCCGGACACGCGCGGAAAATGGCCGCCGCGCTGCAGGCGGCCGGCCACCACGTGCGCTACTACGAGAACATCGAGGGCGGCCACGCCGGTGCCGCCGACAACAAACAGGCCGCGTTCAAATCTGCGCTGATGTTCGAGTTTCTGTGGCGGACGGTCGGTTCCGCGCCGCCCCGATCATCGTGACGACGACGGCGACAACCACCAGCGCGCCACCCGCCGCCAACGTCAGGTTCAGCCAGTGGTGCAGGCTGCCTTCGGCGTGGCTGACCATCACGTCACCGATGGTGCGGACGTCGTCGGTGGTCTGGTTCAGCGCGTCGTCGATGTGACGGCGACCGATCTCGATCGCCGCCCAGCCGCCGCCGCCCACAAGCAGTGCCGAAACACCCAACGCAGCAAGGGCTTTGCCACGTGCTTTCGCGACGGCGACGGTCAGCAACGCGGCGACGGCGGCCAACACCGCGGCGCCAGCGCTGACCAATGGTCCCCAGGTGGCCAAGGGCTGCAGTTCTCCCGGCCGCAGGGTTTGCACCGTGCCGGACGTCAGCGGCACCCTGACGCTCGACGGCAGCGGAACCCCGCGAGCATTCAGCGTCTGAATGGTCGACAGGTTCGACAGCATCGGGGCCACGTCGATAGTCCATCGGTCGCCGCTCTGCTGCACCGTATCTGTGAATAACCAGCGATGCGCCAGCCGGTTGGCGTCGGCGAACTGAGCGGGAAACGACGGGCTGGCAATGTAGTTCGTCACGACCCCGCGCACCACGGGTTCGGGAAAGTTGTAGCCGCGATCTCCGGCGAATGTGAGCGTCTGCGTGGTGAGCAGCGACGCCATCGCGTTCTGCAGCGCCAGATCGCGCGCGGCCGACGACGCCAGCGCGGCGTACCCGTCGTTGTCGATGAAGTTGCGCTGGGCCCAGCCGGCCGGAATCGCGACCGCCAACGCGACGGTGGCGACGAGCCAGCACAGCACCATCGCCACCGAACGCACGGCATTAGACCTTAGCGGTCGCGCGCGACTCGCTTCGGCCGGCGCAGAGCCATCCACATCATCTGCTTGGACATTCGGGTCGCGGCCTTCGGGGACGACGAGTAGTAGTTGACGCCGGACCCCACCTTGAAGCGCGGCTCGACGACCGTCTCCATCCGGCAGTACTTTCGCATTCCCTCGGCACCGCCGAAGCGCGCGCCGATGCCGGATTCCTTCCAGCCGCCCATCGGCGCCGTCGTGCACATCAAATTCGCGACCACGTCGTTGATGTTCACAGCGCCGCAGTCAATCTGCAGCGCAACCTCTTTGGCACGCTCGATGTCGGTCGAGAACACTGATGCCGACAGCCCGTACGGGCTGTCGTTGGCGAGCTTGACCGCTTCTGAGACGCTGGCCACCTTCATGATCGGCAGGGTCGGGCCGAAGGTCTCCTCGGTCATGCACTCCATCGAATGGTCGACGTCGACGAGCACGGTCGGCTGATAGAAGCTGCCGGGACCAGGCACCCGCTCGCCGCCGGTAAGCACCCGCGCGCCTTTGGCTTTCGCGTTGGCGACGTGACGCTCCACGATCGCCAGCTGCTGTTCGTCGATCATCGACCCGAAGTGCGGGCCGTCGCCGGCGCCGACCTGAAGTGCTTTCACGTCGCGCACCACCGCGTCGACGAACTTGTCGTAGACGGAGTCCTGCACGTAGACGCGTTCGACCGACACGCACATCTGGCCGGCGTTGAACAGCCCGCCCCACACCGCGGCGTGCGCGGCCAGGTCGACGTCGGCGTCGGCGAGCACGATCATCGGGTCCTTGCCGCCAAGCTCGAGGCTCACCGGGGTCAGCCGGCGCGTGGCGCGTTCCATCACCTTGCGCCCGGTCGCCGTCGAGCCGGTGAAGTGCACGAAGTCACTGACGTCGATGACGGCCTCGGCGGCCTCTCGTGCACCCTGCGCCAACGCGAACACGTCGGGCGCACCGGATTCCCGCCAGCCCCGCACCAGAATCTCGGCCGTCAGCGGCGTCCGCTCCGACGGCTTCAGTAGCACCGCGCAACCGGCGGCCAGCGCACCGAGCGCGTCCATCATCGCGTTGGCGACAGGGAAGTTCCATGGCGCGATGATCCCGACGACCGGACGCGGCCGGAAGTGCACGGTGATCTTCTTGACCGCCAGTGCCGGCAGCGGCGCCGGCCGGGTCTCGGGCGCCAGCGCCCTCTCCATGGTCTTGATCAAGTAGGACGTGATCATCACCAGCATCGGCACTTCCTGGACGGCGTCGGTGCGCGACTTGCCGGTCTCCTTGATCAGCAGGTCTTCGATCTCGTCGCGGTGCTCACCAAGCCACACCGCGAACCTGGCCAGCACCTTGGCTCGGCCCGTGGCGCCCCGCTGCTCCCAGTCGCGCTGGTTCTGGGCCAGGCGGGCGGCGATCCGGGGGACGTCGGCGGGGTCGGTCCAGTGCACCTCGCCGGCGACGTCGCCGGTTGCGGGATTGAAGATCGTGCCCGTCGTCGACGGCTTGACATCTGATGTGGCGGTCATCACCTCATGCTATGCCGCGCACGTACGCCGCCTGCCCGAGGTGCTGCGCGCAGTCGTCGATGATGCTGACCAGCCGCGCGCTCGCGGTGACCGGTGGATCCCAGTTCCGGTCGATGATCCGCGCCAAGTCGGCGGGACTCAGCGTCGTGACGAACTCGAGCGTCATGTCGTGCACCGCGCGGTAGTAGCCCTTCAGCAGGTCGGCCGACGCCCGGACCTTCGCCACGTCGTCGGGGCTGTGCCCGTAGCCGGTGTCGTCGCGCGGAAGGTCCAAGCCGAACCGGTCCACCCAGCCGTCGCGCGTCCAGACGTCCCCCGGACCGACCACGGAGCGAGGCTTGTCGGGGCGACCATCGGACAATGTCTTGGCGATGTCACAGACCTGGACATCTTGCACCCGCGCGCTGTGCCAGATCAGCCAGGCGATGCTGTTGGCCTGCGGGGTGGGTTGGTAGGTCGCGAGCTCGTCGGTGAGTCCGTCGGTCAGGGCCTCGACGTGTTCGATCAGACGGGTGAACGAGTCGCGGAGCAGTTCCTGCGCGGCGGCGGCATCGGTGTCGGGCATGCAACCGAGGCTAATCGCGCAACGTGCGGCCCTGGGCGTCAGTCAGATTGCCGGTGAAGATCAGGATCGTGTCGATCAGCGGCCAGACCCACCCCAGCGTGCCAATCGTCACCACAGTGATCACAATCTGCAGGATGCCGAAGGTCGTGTATCCCAGAAAGAAGCGGCCGACGCCGAATCCGCCGAGGAAAAGGCTCAGCAATCCCGCCGTGACCTTGCTCTTGTCCGACAACGGACGCCCGTACTGGTCGACGCCCCACAGCGCGCCCGGGTGAGCGCCAGGCGCCGCGTACGGTGCTGGCTGTCCTTGATACGGCTGCGGTGGATATGCGCCGCCCGGCGGCGGTCCGTATTGACCTTGCGGTTGCTGATAGGGGTTTTCGGAGCCGTACGGCGGCTGAGGCGCATTCACAAGGAGATGATGTCCCAGGCGTCGCCCGGCGTCCACAGAACGAACATATGACTTGAATTTCATATGATTATTTGGTGATATGTCGGGGTGGACGCGTTCGCGGTGATCGCCGACCCCACCCGGCGACGCATTCTGGACACCCTGCGCGACGGTGGTGCCGACGTCGGCACATTGGTTGAGCGACTGGGGATTTCGCAGTCTCTGGTATCCAAACACCTCGGGGTGCTCCGCGACGCGGGCACGGTACAAGTCGAGGTGGCCGGCAAGCGGCGCGTGTACCACCTGGCCGACGACCCGCTGCCAGCCGTGCTCGCGTGGATCACGCCGTATCAACGCAAGTGGGCCGCCAGCCTGGACCGGTTGACCCGATTGATCGACGAGGAGCAGTCATGAGCCATCCCCTGCAAGCCACGCTCGAAGACCGCGACGGACGCTGGGTGTTGTCGTTCACCCGCGACCTCGGCCACCCAGTCGAAGCGGTGTGGCCGTGGCTGACCGAACCGGAGCGGCTGCGGCGATGGTCGCCGGTGGTACCGGACCGCAGATTCGACAGCGCCGGGCCCGCGGAGGTCCGGGAGAACCCCGGCGACGATCCTGTCGACGGCACAGTAGTGACCGTCGATGCGCCTCGTGAGCTCGTGCATCGGTGGGGTCCCGACCTGCTGCGGTGGCGTCTCGAGCCGACCGAGACCGGATGCCGGCTCACCCTGGAGCACCAGATGGCGGAGCGGGACCATGAGGCCGAGAACGCCGGCGGCTGGCACATCTGCCTGGACGTGTTGGCCAGCAACCTCGACGGTGCCAATCCCGAGCGGCTGGTCGGCGAGGTCGTCATGGACCACGGCTTCCCGGAACTTCGGGACGGATACCGAAAGCTGTTGGGCGTCTAGGGATTAGCGCCGTGAAACACAGCCTCGACGTTGTTGCCGTCGGGGTCGCGGACGAACGCGCCGAAGTATCCGGGGTGGTACTCGGGCCACAGCCGGGGCGCGTGCAGCGATTCGGCGCCGAGTTCGATCGCGGCGTCGTAGAACGCGCGCACGGCGCCCTCGTCGGCCGCCTGGAACGCGACGTGGATCTCGCGGTTGGGGCCGAGGTCCGCGTCGGCGATCCAGAAGTCGGGCTTACCGTCCTTGCCGTAGCCGATCGCGACGCCGAAGTCCATCTGCCGTGTGAAGCCCAGCACGCCGAGCACCCGGTCGTAGAACTCCTTGGCCTTACCGAAATCGCTGCAGTTGATGCCCAAGTGGTCTATCACGGCGCCCATCCTGACATTTACAGTCGATTCATGAGCTACGACCTTGTCATCCGCGGCGGCACAATCGTCGACGGTCTGGGCGGCGAACCGTTCGTCGGTGATGTGGCTGTGTCAGACGGGGTGATCGTCGCGGTCGGGACTGTCGACGGTTCGGCGGCCCGCGAGATCGACGCGTCGGGTCTTCTGGTGACGCCTGGCTTCGTCGACTTGCATACGCACTACGACGGGCAGGCCATCTGGTCGGACCGACTGACCCCGTCGTCGCGTCACGGCGTCACCACGGCGGTGATGGGCAACTGCGGCGTCGGCTTTGCGCCGTGTCGCGCCGACGACCACGACGTGCTCGTCGACGTGATGGCCGGCGTCGAGGACATCCCCGGCGTCGTCATGGCAGACGGCCTGCCGTGGGACTGGGAGACGTTCCCCGAGTACTTGAATGCGTTGGATGCGCGGCACCGCGACATCGACGTGGCCGCATATCTGCCGCACTCGCCGCTGCGGGTGTACGTGATGGGGCAGCGCGGAGTCGACCGGGAGCCGGCGACGGCCGACGATCTGGCACGGATGCGCGCGTTGGCCAAGGAGGCGATCGAAGTCGGCGCCGTCGGCTTCGCGTCCTCACGCTTCGTGATGCACAAAACGGCTGGGGGCCAACAGATCCCGACCTACAATGCCGCTTGCGAAGAGATCTCTGCGATTGCCCAGGGCGTCGCCGACGGCGGCGGCGGGCTTCTTCAGTTCGTACCCGACATCCCGGCGGGCGGCTACGAATCGGTGTTGGGCCAGGTCTTCGAGGTGGCCCAGGACGTCGGGCTTCCGGTGACGTTCAGCATGGCCACCGGCAACAGCGGCGACCCGGTGTGGCCGGACGCGTTCACGCTGATCGAGAAGTTCACGTCGGCGGGGGTCGACATTACGGCCCAGATGTTCCCGCGGCCGATCGGGTTGGTCATCGGCCTCGAGTTGAGCGGCAACCCGTTCATCCTCTATCCGAGCTATCGCTCGATAGCCGACCTACCACTGGCCGAGCGGGTCGCCGAGATGCGCAAACCGCAAGTACGGGAACGGATTCTGGCCGACAAGCCGACCGCCGAGGGCAATCCTCTGCTGTACCTGGCGCAGATGTGGCAGTGGATGTATCCGCTCGGCGATACCCCGGATTACGAGCCTTCGGCGTCGACGAGCATTTCGGCGCGTGCCGCCGCACGCGGCGTCACCCCGCAGGAGGAGGCCTACGACCGGCTGCTCGACGACGACGGCCACGCGATGCTGTTGGTGGCGATGGGCAACTACCAGGACAACTCACTCGACACCGTCGGCGAGCTGCTGCGCCGCGACGACGTCGTGCTCGGGCTTGGCGACGGCGGCGCGCACTACGGAATGATCTGTGACGCAAGCTTTCCCACGTTCCTGCTGACGCACTGGGCGCGCGACCGGGCTCACGGGCGGATGAGCGTTGCGGAGGCGGTGCGTGAGTTGACGTCGGTGCCGGCGCGGGTGGCGGGTCTGGCCGACCGGGGCCGAATTGCCTTGGGCTACAAGGCTGATCTCAATGTGATCGACCACGCCGGCCTGCGGCTGCACCGGCCGGTGATCACGTACGACCTGCCGGCTGGCGGCCGTCGGCTGGACCAGACCGCCGAAGGGTACGTCG
>DASWBF010000111.1:0-2316 GCA_036390735.1 Mycobacterium sp.
CCCGAACAGCGTGGTCCTCCAACGCGATTGGCGCTCCGAACAGAGCCATGATGCCATCGCCGGTGAACTTGTCCACCGTCCCGCTGTACCGCTGAACCACCGCCGTCGAACGCGTGACCAACTCCGCCATGATCTCGCGCAACCGCTCCGGACCCACCGCCGCCGCGATGTCCATCGAGTGCACCACGTCGGCGAACAGCACAGTCGCCTGCTTGTACTCGGCCGGCGTTTCGCCGGTAATCGGCGCGCCGCACGAGTGACAGAACCGTGCATTCTCCAGTGGCTCGGTGCCGCACGTCCGGCACACGGTGGCTGCCGTCACGGCGTCAGAATAGGCTGATCGGCCCCGTTCAGGACGTATATCGCGAGGCGGCGAGACCACGCCGCCGCGGCTGACTAACGTTCTCGCGATGAACGGTGAATTCACAGTTACCCAGAAGCGGGCGCTGGCCGTCTTCACGGTGATAGCGATCGTCTTCGGCGCATACTTTCTGCGCGGCTACTTCATCCTCGTCGTGGTGGCCGCCGTCGGCGCCTACCTGTTCACGCCGTTGTTCACCTGGCTCACCAAGCGCTTGAACACCGGTGTCTCCGCGACGCTGACACTGCTGGCAGCGCTGTTGGCGGTGGTCATACCTGCGACGTTGTTCGTGCTTCTGGCGACGGTGCAGATCACGCAGATGGTCAAGAGCGTCGCCAATTGGGTGGGGGCCACCGATCTGAGCACCCTCGGCGACAAGACGCTGCGGACCGTCAACGAGATGCTGGCGCGGGTGCCCTTTCTCCATGTCAACGTCACTCAGGAGCGGCTGCAGAAATGGATGACGACGGCCGCGCAGCACGTCGGTCAGTGGCTGCTGCAGTTCCTGGAGACTGCCGCGGGAAGCGTCATCGGCGCGGTCACGTCGGCGATCATCTTCTTGTACGTGTTCATATCGCTGCTGGTGAACCGCCACGGGGTCATCACCCTGATCCGACGGCTGAACCCGTTGGGCGAAGAAGTCACCGACTTGTATCTGGCCAAGATGGGCGCGATGGTGCGGGGAACGGTCAGGGGACAGTTCGTGATCGCGGCATGTCAAGGGGTGGCGGGTGCCTTGTCGATCTACATCGCCGGCTTCCACGAGGGCTTCTTCATCTTCGCCATCCTGCTGACCGCGCTGTCCATCATTCCCCTCGGCGGCGGCATCGTGACGATCCCGTTCGGCATCGGAATGGTGTTGTTCGGCAACGTGTTCGGCGGCGTGTTCGTCGTACTGTGGCACCTGATCGTGGTGACCAACATCGACAACTTCCTGCGCCCGATCCTCGTTCCGCGAGAGGCGCGCCTGGATCCCGCGCTGATGTTGCTCGCCGTGTTCTCCGGCATCGCGATGTTCGGCTTCTGGGGCATCGTGATCGGCCCGGTCGTGATGATCGTGATCGTGACGACGATCAGCGTCTACCTGGCCGTCTACAAAGGCGTGCCGCTGGAACAGCACGACGAGGACGACAAGCCGAAAAGACGGTGGCGCTTCCGGCGCAAGCCCGGGGCCGTCAACCGACCAACCGCTCCTTGAAGAACTCGACGACGCGCTTGCGCGCCTCGTAGGCCGGATGACCGTCCTTCTCCCGGACCTGATCGGTCAGCACGGAATGCACCATGCGACCGAACCCGTGCTCGTTGCCCGGTGACGAGTCGATCTCGATGACCTCGAACGCGTCGCCGAGCCGCTGCTTCAGCGTCGCGAACCGCTCGCTAGGCACGGCTCGATCACCGGTGAACCGCAGGCCCATCGCGCACAATCCCTCGTCGGTGGCCCGCTGGACGACGCGCTGCAACTCCTTTTCGGAGAGCCCGGGGTCGCGGCGCTGCGCCGGTGTCAGCGGAAACGGCAGCGACGGCTGGCTCATCACCGGCGCCAGCACGCTGTCGTCGACGGCAGCCGCGAGCGCGAACCCGCCAGTGAAGCACATGCCGATTACGCCGACGCCTTTTCCGGGCGTGCGCTCGTTGAGGTCGCGGGCCAGCACCCGCAGGTACCGCGCGACCGGCCGCTCGGCGTTTGTGGCGAACGCCATGAACTCGCGCGCCACGCAAGCACGCGCCATCGTCGACACCAGGTAGCCGACGCTCAGCGGCCGACCGGGCTCGCCGACCACAGACGGCGACACAACCGAAAACCCGTTGTCCACCAAGTAGTTTCCCAGCGCCAGCACTTGCGGAGTCAAGCCGGGTATCTCGGGGATCAGTACCACGCCCGGGCCCTCGCCCTTGCGGTACACGTCGTGGGTAAGGCCCTCGGCGGTGAACGGGGCCGCGGTCCAGCCGGTGAG
>DASWBF010000112.1:0-12673 GCA_036390735.1 Mycobacterium sp.
GGCCGACGTCGCCGTCGACGCGGTGGACTTCCCGTTCGACACCGGTCTGTATGTGCAATTGACGGCCCGTGGCCCCGACGGTGTGGTACTGGCCTGCGCGGCAGTGCGCGCCGCAAACGGTGACTACACGGCAGCCCGTGACCTACTCGATGAACGGCTGCTGGCCGCCGAGCCGATGAAGGGCGGCTGGGTGCTGGCGGTCATCTATTTCCGGTCAAAGCGCTGGCACGATGTGCGGCGCGTGCTGGCACCGCTGAGCGCGCAGGCACGCAACGACGACCCGTTGCTGTACCAGGCGATGTCAGTGGCTGTGGGGCTGGCCGGGGCCTATCTGGGCTTGTGGGAGCAGGCATTTGAGCAGCTGAGCCCGCACGGGAACGGCCCCATCGCGGCGGCCAACGCTGAGGCACTGCTGGCGGCCGGGCTGTGCGCTCGGGCGTTGGGCCGTGCGCAGACCGCCACCGCACTGCTCAACGACGCCTACGCCGTCGTCGGAATCCAGGAAAGCCTGCGCAACACCATCGCTGCGGCGCTCAGCGATCCCGGCTACGGCATCCACCCCACCACGGCGGCGCGCATCGACGCGCGCACCGACTACTGGGATCCCAACACCGAGCCCGGTGAGCGCGACTTCGCCCGCCAGCTCGGGGCGGCCCGACGCGATGAGCTTAGAGCCGAAGCGGCCGCAGAACTCGCCGACTTCGTCGGCATGGTCGACGTCAAAGAGCAGATCGCCCGACTGGAATCCAGCGTGCGTGCCGCCAAGCAGCGCGAAGCGCTGGGGCTGCCGGTGCGCAACAAGTCGCTGCACCTGATACTCAAGGGGCCACCGGGAACCGGCAAGACGACGATCGCGCGGGTGATCGCCAAGCTGCTCTGCGCGGCTGATGTGCTGCCGTCGGACACGTTCGTCGAAACCAGCCGCGCCGACCTGGTCGACCGGGTGATCGGAGGGTCTGAGGCGAAGGTCAAAGACATCATCGCGCGCATCATCGACAGCGGCGGCGGGGTGCTGTTCATCGACGAGGCCTACGCGCTGACCGACTCGGGATCCGACAACGACTTCGGTCCGCTGGTGATCGCTGAACTGATCCGCGCCATGGTCAACCACGCCGACAAGCTCATGGTGATCGCCGCCGGCTACGCCGACAAGATGCAGGAGTTTCTGGACTCCAACGAGGGGCTGCGCTCGCGTTTCACCCGCGGGATCACGCTGCC
This sequence comes from Mycobacterium sp., assembly GCA_036390735.1. Classification (GTDB taxonomy): domain Bacteria; phylum Actinomycetota; class Actinomycetes; order Mycobacteriales; family Mycobacteriaceae; genus Mycobacterium. Next base: position 1,219 of record DASWBF010000112.1, read on the forward strand.
GTCCTACACCGTCGACGAACTGGTTGAGATCACCGTCCGCAAGGCCGCTAAGGGTGGCAGCCTCATCGAGGACATCGAGCCGCTGCGGGCGGCCTACACCGAGCTGGCCGCCGCCACCGCCGCTGACACCAGCGGCCGGCGCCGCCGAGCGCTCGACGTGCTGGGCAACGCCCGATTCGCCGAAAACCTCATCCAGTTCGCCGAGGAGCAACGCGATCACCGCCTCGACGTGAGCGGAAAACTCGGCCCCGAAACCACAGTCGAGGACCTGCAAACCATCACCGGCGAGGACCTGCGCACGGCGGTAGCCAGAGAACTCGACCGCGCCGACAAAGAACAGCACATCAAGCTGTCCAGGGTCGCCGTGGGAGGTGCATCATGACCGCCCCGATTCAGCCCCGCCGCGGATTCAAGTCCAAAAGCCCAGATCTGGGACCCAACGCCGCGCGTAGCCGGCCATGGGGATTTGTCACCAAACACCAGATCTCTGGCTGGCGCTTTTTGATCCGTCGCATCAGCAACGGTGTGGCACTGCACGACACACGGATGCTCACCGATCCGCTGCGCCGGCAAGGCCGCGCACTGAGCATCGGCGCGCTGTTAGGTGCGGTGCTGCTAGCCGGCGCGTTCATCTTGTCAATCCTCAAACCGGCCGGAGCCAGTGGAAACCACCCGATACTGGCCGAACGGTCCACCAACGCGCTGTATGTGGTCGTCAACGATCAACTGCACCCGGTCCTGAATTTGGCCAGCGCGCGGCTGATCGTGGGTAAACCAGACAACCCCACCGTCGTCAAGTCCAACGAGATCGACAAGTTCACGCTCGGCAACACACTGGGCATTCCCAATGCGCCCTCACGCATGGTGCAACACAATTCCCGCGACGCCCGATGGATGGTGTGCGATGCAGTCGGTGGCCCTGACACCGGCACCACCGTCATCTCCGCGGACCCGGTGCCCGGCCCGGGCCACGCCACGGCTCTGCCGGCCACCTCTGCGATCCTGGCCACCAGCGACGGCGGTAGAACCACCTGGCTGATCTGTGGCAACAAGCGCAGCCAGATCGACCTGCACAATCCGGCGGTCACCGCCGCCGTGGGCATCAACGTCGACACCCCGGCGCCGCGGGCGATCGACCGCGCACTGCTGAACCTGATCCCCGAATCGCCGCCGCTGGTGGTGCCGTTCCTGAGCAACGCCGGTGACCCGCCCCGGTTCGTGTGGCCGGCGCCGGAGATGGCGGCGCCGCCGGTGGGAGCTGTGGTCGTCGACCACGACGAGGACAACAAGCTGCGCTACTACGCCGTCACAGCTGAAGGCATCCAACAGATTTCACCTGTCATCGCCGCGATCTTGCGCGCCAACGACGCCTACGGACTGGTCGAACCGCCCGCGCTGACACCCGACCAGGTCGCCAAGGCCGCCAAGGCCGATCCGGTCCCGGTGGACGACTATCCGGCCGATCGACTGCAGGTCCTCGACCCGATCACCGATCCGGTGTCGTGCGGGCTGTGGGTGAAACTCGACGGCGCCCCCACCTCGAGCATGGCGTTGCTGGCGGGTCAAAGCCTGCCGGTCGCCGAGGACGCCAAGCCGCTGTCGCTGACTGAAGCTGGACCCACCACCGCCCAGCGGGTGATCCTTCCCCGGGGAAGCGGCTACTTCGTGCAGGTCACCGGTCAGCAACCGCAGTCGGCCACCAAGGAATCGGTGTTCTGGGTGTCTGACCTCGGGGTGCGCTACGGGCTGGAAGCTGCAGAGCATGAGCCCACCGGCCCGGCTGAGGCGCTTGGCATGACCGCGGCTCCGCTGCCAATCCCCTGGTCGGTGCTCAGCCTTTTCGCACCCGGTCCCACCCTCTCGAAAGCCGATGCGCTGGTAGCGCACTAACGAAAGATCAACGATGCGAGAGCGATTCCCCCAGCGGCGGCGTCTATCCGGACCGCAGCGCAAAGACAAGGACTTCATCCTCGAGGCCCCGCCGGAACTGCCGCGCACCATCGAAGTTAGCGCCATGCGCAAAGCGCTGCCCTGGGTCTTTGGTGTGGTGATCATCGGGATGGTGGTCATGATGTTTGTGACCGGCTTCCGTCAGATGAACCCGATGTATCTGTTCTTCATGGCCATGATGGCGATCGCGCTGTTCCAATCGATGCAGGCCCAGGGCGGGAATTCGGAGATGTCCACGCCGGAGGTCAATTCCGAACGCGCCGAATATCTTCGGTACCTGTCTGGCAAGACCGAGGAGATACGCGCCGCCGCGACCGCCCAGCGGGCAAGTGCGCAGTGGTCACACCCCGATCCCGACGTGCTCGAGGCCGTCCTGGGCTCACCGCGGATGTGGGAACGCAGCGCCAGCGACCCCGACTATCTGCAACTCCGCGTCGGCCGCGACGAGGTGAAGCTGGCCAGCAAGATCAAGGTCAAGCCCGTCGATTCGGAACTGGACCTCGAACCGGTCGCCAAGACAGCACTGCAGCACATGAGGGCCGTACAGCAGTCAATTCCGCACTGTCCTAAAGCGATCGACTTCTCCGGCGTCGGCATGATCGCTGTCTACGGGGATCGCACGCTGTTGGGTGCGACGGTGCGGGCGTGGATCGCCCAGCTGGTGTGCTGGCACACCCCCAACGACACGGCGCTGGCTGTGGTCTCACCGCATCTGGAGTCGCGGTGGGAGTGGGCAAAGTGGCTGCCGCACACCGAAAGCCACGACATCGACGGCGCCGGTCCGGCGCGATTTCTGGGCGCATCGCTGCGTGAGGTAGAAGCGATGCTGGATCCGCTGCTCAAAGAGCGCACCAAACTCGTCGACGACAAGGGTGCGGTAGACGCCGCGGCGGTGACCAAAGCCAACAAGCATATCGTGCTCATCGTCGACGATCCCGACGCTGCGCCGGCGGTGGTTCGTCGGATCGGCGCCCGCGACGGTGTCACTGTCATCGCCTACCGCGTCGGCGCCGGCCCAGACCGCGACTACGCTCCCCACCCGCGTGAACTATTGCTGCGGGTGGACCGCAGCGGCCACGCCGCCGACGCTGCAGTGCGCATGCAGAGCTGGCAAGGTTTTCGGTGGCAGACGTTTTGCGCCGAGCCTGATCTGCTGGATGCGCAGGTATCGCGGCATTTGGCCCGACAGATGTCCAAATGGGATGCCGCGCCCACCGGCCGTCGCGACGCCGAATCAGCGGCCGCGCAAAACATGTTGTCGCTGCTGGGCATCGCCAATGCCGCCAAATTCGATGTCAACGCATTGTGGGCGCCGCGGATGCTGCCCGTTGGTACGGGTGAGCCGGTGGATCTGGAGCCGCTGCTGCAGGTTCCGATCGGGTTGCAGCCCAGCGGCGCCCCTTTGATCACCGACCTCAAAGACGAGGCCGATGGTGGTAACGGGCCGCACGGGTTGATGATCGGCATGACCGGCTCGGGCAAGTCCACCGCGCTGAAGGCCATGGCGTTCGGTTTGTTCGCCCGCCACTGTCCTGACGTGGTGCAGGCCATCCTGGTCGACTTCAAAGACGGCGCCGGATTCGACGCATTCGCCGATTACCCCCACGTCGTGGCGGTCATCACCAACTTGGAGGAAAAGCGTTCCTTGGTTGAGCGTTTCGGTGAAACTCTGTTCGGGCTGCTCGATGCCCGCGGCCGGGTCTTTCATGAGACAGGCAACCAGATCAAAGGTGCAGCGTTTGAATCGCTGCGGGAGTACAACGAGGTGCGCGCCACCCCGGCCGGCGCCCATTTGCCCGCGATGCCCTACCTGTTCGTGTGGGTCGACGAATTCTCCCTGCTGCTCAAAGATCACCCCGACATGGCCGACGTGTTCGACACCGTCACGCGTAAAGGACGCTCCCAAGGGGTTTTCTTCCTGTTCGCCAGCCAGACCCTCGACGAGGGGGTGATTAAGCGGATCCCAGATAACACCCAGTACCGCATCGGGCTGAAGGTGGCATCGGAGTCGATGTCGCGGCGGGTGATCGGCACCGGCGACGCCTACCACATTCCCGACGGCAAAAACCTCAAGGGCACAGGCTATTTCGTGCGGGCACCCGGTGCCGAGCCGGTCAAATACCGAGGGTTCATCCTGCCGGATCGCTATGAGCCGCCCACCACGATCAACCGCAAGGTGATCAGCGCCCGGCCCCGTGCCCGCCTGTTCACCGCCGGCCGTGTCGAGCCCGATCCGGACACGGTGATCGAAGAGGAGGTCGCGGCTGAATCGGTGATCGAGGGGCCGCCGCGGTCACTGGTGCTCACCGTCGGCCCGCAGCTGGCCGCTGCCTACGGCAAGCGGCCACCGCAGTTGTGGTCGCCGCCGCTGGACGATCCGATCCCGCTGGACAATGTGCTCAGCCAGGCTGCCGCGGTCCCGGCGCGCCCCGACAGCCCCTGGTGGCCGCTCGGGGAGATCGACCGGCCCCGCCAGCTCAGTCACGGCCTGCTCAGCTACAGCCTCGACAACGGCAACGTGTCGATCCTGGGCATGCGCAACGCCGAGGTGTCGATGGTGGTGCAGACGTTCATCTTGGCCGCGGCAGCCCGGTATTCGCCGCGCGACATCGGGTTTTATGCGCTGAGCTACGGCGGTCCGGCGTTGGCTGCGCTCAAGGATCTCCCCCATCTGGGCGCCTTGGGCGGCCAGGACCGCAAAGAACTCAATCTGCGCGTCTTCGGTGACCTCGACAACGTGGTGGCCCGCCGCCGGCGGCTGTTCGACCAGCACAACATCGGGTCGCTGGCCGAATACCGGCCAAAACGCAGCGCGGGTGATTCGCGCCTCGACGACGGCTACCCGACCGACATCTACGTGATCATCGATGGCTGGGAGAACTTCATTGAGGACAACACCTCCCTGATGCATCCCAAGAATCCCCACGTCAAAAACGTCGAACGGCTCATCGGTGCCGGCCACGGGATGCACGTGCTGGTCACTGCCGCCGACTGGATCAAGCTCGGCAACGCCGTGCAGAGCCAACTCAACGCGCGCTACGAACTCAAGCTGGCCAACACCACCCAGTCGCAGGTCCGCGCCCGGGTCGAAGACAAGATGATCCGGCCGCAAGATCGCATCCCGGCCGATCAGCCCGGGCGAGGCATCAACAGTGGCGGCGACGTGATCCGCTTCGCTGTGGGACGCATCGACGGCCAACCCACCATGGAGGATCTCGACGCCAAGGTGCGCGAGACCGTGGCCGTAATCGGTAACCGCTACGCCGGGCAACGCGCGGTGCCCGCGCCGCGGCTGCTGCCGCAGCTGGTTGACCCCGCCACACTGGGCCAAGACCGGCTCGCCGGGGAACGTTTCGCGCTGGGCCTGCGGGGACGCGATCTGCAGCCCATGGTGGTCGACTTCGCAGCCGATCCCCTGCTGGGGGTCTACGGCGATGACCGGCACGGCAAATCCACCCTGATCACCCACCTGCTGCGCAGCGTGGTGGCTCGTCGCAGCGGTTGCGACCAGGTGATGGTGTGCATCTTCGACAAGAGCCGCCAACTCAGTGCGGAAACCCGGTTGCTGGTCGAGGGTGAGGACTATTACGAAACCGACTTCGCCTCGATGGCCGACCGCGTGGCCGCGCTGTCGCAGGTCCTCGACGGCAGAACCCCGCCGCCCAACCTGACCTGGGAGCAGAAACGGGACTGGACATTCCAGGGTCCGCTGATCTATCTGTTCGTCGACGACCTGGACGCCATCCCCGCGCAGCTGCAGATCCACGACCGAGTCACCGCCGGCGGGCCGCCGCCTAGCGGCCACGGCCGGATGGTGCAGGTGTGGCAGCCGCTGCTGCGTCACCTTGCCAACGCCCGTGACATCGGCCTGCGGGTGATCATGACGCACCGTGCCGCGGGCCTGAGCGGTGTCGAGATCTCGCCCAACACGGTGCCCGGCCAGTTCGCCACCCAGAACGCCAACCGAATACTGCTGGGTTCACGCACCACCACCGACAAGGTCAGCGGGGTGAAGTTCGAGGACGGGCTGCCGCCTGGCCGCGGCTTCGTCATTGCCGCCAACGACGACAACGATGGCTACGTGCAGTTGGCTGCCCCTACCCGCGGTATGTAACCGCGATGTTAAATGTGCACCACCGCAGGTGTGTCGCGCTCAATGAGCATGCTGCAATAACTGCCACGTGTCACGTGCTGGCGATACCATCTTCCCAACCAGCCAGCAAACGGTATCAACACCGCCGGGCGTGCCGGGCGACATTCGAGCAGCCAAGAAAACGAGGGGACGGCATCTCATGCACCTTGACGTCACACCTGAAGCACTGACGGCAGCATCCGCGCAGGTGGCCGCGCTGACCGGGCGCCTTCTGGGCGCCAACGCCGCGCACGCGATCGCCACCGGAGCCATCCTGCCCCCCGGCTCAGACATCCCGTCGGAAAAGGTTGCGGCCAGCCTGATCGCAAAAGGCGCAGCCCACCAGGTCATGGCGGGTATGGGTAACACCGAGCTGGCCGCCTCGTCACTGGGGGTGGGCGAATCCGGTGTCAGCTACCTGGTCGGCGAGCAAGAAGGCGTCGCCATCTACACCGCCTCCTCAGGGCTGGCCTAAGGCCCAGCTGACGAAGACACAGAGTCCATGGCTGTTGTAGCACCACCGATTTGGCACGCGGCGCCGCCGGAGGTGCACTCCACGCTGCTCAACTTCGGTGGCACCCCCGCCGGAATCACCGCCGCGGGGGCATCGTGGACGCAGCTGGGCGCGCAGTACATCGCCGCGATCGCCGAGCTCGAAGGCATCTTGACTGCGGTGCAAACCGCCTATCAAGGCCCCTCGGCTGAACAGTTCGTCAAAGCCCACCTGCCGATGCTGCTGTGGATGGCTGATGTGGTGGTCAAGGCCGAAATTGCGGCCGCAGCTCACGCAGAGATCACCGCGGCCTATGGCAGTGCGGTCGCCACCATGCCCACGCTGGCCGAGCTTGCCGAAAACCATACGGTGCACCACGTTCTGGTTTGGACGAACTTCTTTGGGCAGAACACGATTCCGATCGGCATCAACGAAGCCGATTACGTGCGCATGTGGAATCTCGCCGCCGACGTGATGGGCAGCTGGGACGCCACGGGAACCGCGGCCGTCGATTCCGTACCGGAAACTCCGATGTCGCCGATCACCCTGATGCCCGGCGTCGGCGAGGCCGGCAACATCGCCGCCACCACAGCGTCGTTTGCCACCCAGATGCAAGCCCAGACCGGCGGCGCCTCCCTCAACGGCGCCGACCTGATGGGCAACAAGCTGCTCGTCGGCAAGGCCGCGACCAGCCCGGCATCATTCGCCGACAAAACCGCCGGCCCCACCACCACAGAGGCGCAAAGCGCCGCCAATCAACGCGACGCCCCCACCCAACAGGGACTCAACCCAGAAAACATGGCCGGCAGCTTCCTTCAGCAGGCGTCGTCGATCGGCCCGAGCGCGGCCCAATCGGCTACTTCAGCCGCGCAGGGCCCATCCCAGATCTTGACCTCCGCCCCGCAAACACTGGCCTCTGCGCCCCAGCAACTGGGCAGCATGCTGACCCAGTTCGTCGGTACCGGCGGCAGCCCAGACCTCGTCGGGCAGCACAGTGTCATGCCCGTCGGGTTCCCGGGCACCGCAGCGATCAAGGGATTCAACCCCGCCGGACTGACCAGCCTGGCCGGCGGCGTGTTCAACACCGGACCCTCCAAGCCGTTGATGCCCTCAACATGGGGGTCGTCGCCCACCAGTGCGGCAGAGTCGCTGACCAACAGCGCCCGCGGGATTACGCCGGTAGCAACCGGGCTCCCAGGCTCGTCGGCCAGCGGCAGCGGCGCTGGCGGCGCCGGAATGATGGGCGCTGGCGCGCACAACAGACGGGGCAACTCGCGGCGAGTCACCACCTACGCCGATGACGCTGTCGACGAAGACGCCGACGCCGACAGTGATGGGGGGATGTTCGCGATGACCCGCTGACACACAACCTTTCCCTCCGCGGATCGACACAACTCAACACAGACATCAGATATCCCACGTCAGGAAAGGACATCACCATGGGATTGCTTGACGCGAACGTTGCACAGCTGGTCACCTCGGCTTCCAGTTTCGCCGACCAGGCATCGATGATGCGCAGCACCATCCACGGTGCGGAAAGCTCGGCGCTGCAGGCGCAGGCCTTCCACCAAGGCGAGTCGTCGGCGGCGTTTCAGATGGGCCATGCCCGCTTCGTCGAGGCGGCGGGCAAGATCAACGTACTGCTCGACATCGCCGGCCAAAACATCAATGAGGGCGCGGCCACCTACACCGCTCAGGATCAGATGGGCGCCGAGGGCTACAACGCGGCAGCCGGCGCGTTCCCCAGCGTGTAATCCACCAACCAGACCAATAGACACGAAGCGAAAGGACATCTGACTCATGGGCCACGTTCTGTACAACTACCCGGCGATGCTTGGCACCGCCAGCGAGATGGGCGGCTACAACGGCGCACTGCGGGCCGTCGGTTCGGGCATTGCCAGCGAGCAGGGCGCCCTGGCCGCCAACTGGACCGGCGACACCGGCATGACCTACCAGGCCTGGCAGGCCCAGTGGAACCAGGCGCTCGAGGAACTCATCCAGGGCTACCAGATGATGACCGACGCGCACGAGCAGAACACCACCACCATGCTCGGCCGCGACCTGGCCGAGGGCGCCAAGTGGGCGTGAGCACCGCAGCGCTGTAGCTCGACGCCAGATGTGGGGCGGTCACCGACGAGGTACCCGCCCCACATTGATGTTCTTGCCGATTTGCGGCGGTGGGGCACTGGGCAGACGGGTGCTGAGCAGCATCCGGTGGCGCGCGGTGCTGATGTGGAACAGATTGGCGTGTCGGTCGTCTTGGGTGATGACGATCGTCGTCGATGGTGCCTGCGCGGACTGCGGCTGGCGCAGCGTCACCGTGATCGCACCGGCAGGCACCTCGATGCTGCCGTCACTGACGAGGATGGCCCCTGGCGGCGGCGGTGTCGGCGGCATCGAAAACTGTTGCGGGCCGCCATGATTGGCCAGAGTCCGCCACTGCGAAGCGTCGGCGGTGTACACCGCGACCGACAAGCCTGATAGCGCCAGGCGCGCGATGATGCCCATGTGGAATGCCGGGGTGCCGGTCACGGTGATACGCACCGGCTCCGGCGACGCCAGGCCCAAATACACCGGCTGGCGGGAGCGGTTGAACCCGATCGGGACACCAACAGCAGCCGTAGGCCAGCGCAGCTCGGCGAGAGCGCAGGGCGCCGCCTCGGTAGTGGGCAGATCCACCGTGGCGTGATCGAATCCGGTTGCGGTCAACGCCGGCGCGACCCGACGGTGCAACCCATGAAAACCGTCTAGTCCCGGCAGCGGGTGCCGCGGCGGCCTGGCGGCGGTCAGCGTGCCCACGCACGCCTCGATCGTGGCGGGCTGGCGGCCCCGTGAGCGCACAGTGACCGTCACCCACGTGGCTTTGGTGCCCAGCGTCGGCAACGCGTCCAAAACGGCGGGCAGGGCGCCGGGCTCGACGGCGTAGACGGCGCGGAAGCCATCGGAATACTCTGTGCCAGTCCACGTCTCACGACGAACGGTGGCCGCTGGCGGCGCAAACTCGGGCAGCTGTTCGTCAGCCTCGCTCACGGTGGCCAGCCATCCGCGCTCCCGTAACTCGGCGGTCAGCCGGCGCGCGGTGGTGTCGGCCAGCGCCGCCCGCTGCGGCCCTGGCTGCTGCTCCTCGGAAGAGGCACCAGGATTACCTATCGTGGTTTGGCGCGCGGTCAGTGCGTCCACGTTGTTCTCGGCGCGCAGCGTGTAGGTCAGCCAGGTGTCGCGGTGCTGTGGGGTGCGGCCGGTCAGCAGCGCGGCCGCGTCGCTGCGCAGTCCGCTGGGCGGTGGCGTGCGCGTCACCGAGCAGACGGTGAGCGAGTCAGCGCGCACCCCGTAGCGGTTCAGCCACGCCGTGACGAACTCCCACGGCAGTTGGTCGCTGGAGTCGCCGGGGAGGGTGAGCCCATGGGGGTGCGGGCGGAGATGGATGACGATCTGCGCCTGCAGTGCACCGGCCCGGTCGACCCGTGGCCGGCGCGGCTGCGGTGACTGCTCGGCGCGCCGGTGACCCGCGTGTGGGTCGCGGCCACGGTAGCAGCGCTGACGCCGGTTGTGCGATGCCATCGGCATCCAGCGCCGCGCCACCGTCGAAATGTGCTGGCCGTGCCAGGAACCCACGAAGGCCGCGACGAAGGCTACCGCCACTGCATAGTGCCACCACTGATGCCCTCGGCCCACGGGCAGCAGCACCGCCCAGCCCAGCAGTAGCAGCGAGACCAGCGCAGTCAACCGCCGCCAGCTCGGCCGCGCGGGGGTGAAACGGGATGGGCGGCGGCTAGCCGTTGTTGCGGTCACGGCGCAGTCCAATCATGGTCACGGCGATGAGGGCGGCGGCGATCGCGGTGATGCCGACACCGAAGGCGATCAGACGGGGCAGACGGTCATCCGGTGGCGGCGGCGCTGGCGGCGGGACACGCACCACCGGCATCTGGGCCGGCACCTCCTCACCCTCGGGAATGTCCCAGGTCAGCGCCGCTACAGGGTCGATCACCCCGGCGCCCACCAGATTCGAGGGCGATCGCGCAGCATTGTGCGCCGAGGCGACCAACCGGTTGACGATTTGTCGGGCGGTCAGGTCGGGGTAGGCCGAGCGCACCAGGGCCGCGGCCCCGGAGACGTAGGCCGCAGCGAAGCTGGTTCCATTGATCGGCGCCAGCGGCTCTTTGTTGGACGGCTGGCCGTTGACCAGACCGGAGTTGGGGGCGTTGCCCAGCGAGACGATCTGCTCGCCGGGGGCGGCGATCCCCACCCAGGGGCCGGCCATGGTGAAGTTTGAGGGCTGGCCTTCGGGAGTCAGCGACCCCACCGACAACACGTAGGGCTGCCAATAGCACGGAGTGGAGATCGTCGTCGCTGCCGCCCAGTTCCGGGGATCATCGGGCCGGTTGGGGTCGGTCAACGGATTGCTTTCACAGTTGCTCTCGCCGGTGTTGCCGGCCGCGGCCACCACCACGATGTCCTTGTCGATCGCCGCGTAGCGCAGCGCAGCGCCCAGGGCCGCCTGATCGACCTGTTTGTAGGACGGGATGCAGTCGATCAGCGAGATGTTGATGACCCGGACCCCGGGCATGTCGGCGGCATGGCGGACCGCACGCGCCAGCGTGGCGACGTCGCCGGCGGTTTTTACCTGCTGTGGGTCTCCGCCCGAGGGGATCTTGGGCGACCATTGCGCCGAGCTCTGCCGGATCGAGACCAGCGCCGCCTCGGGGGCGACACCGGAGAAACCATCAGCGCCGGGCTGGGCGGCGATGATGCCGGCGACCACCGTCCCGTGTCCGTCGCAGTCGACCAGGCCGTCGGCTGCCGGGTCGATGTAGTCGCCTCCGGGGTTGAGGTTCGCCAGCCGCGGCTGAGGTGTCACCCCGGAGTCGATTACGGCGACC
>DASWBF010000113.1:0-6678 GCA_036390735.1 Mycobacterium sp.
GTATCTACCTGTCGCTCCATCAACCGCCGACGCGGGGGCAAAGGGTTAGTCGACCTGTCGCAGGCGGGGAAGAACCAACTCTGCGAACGCGGTGTTGGTACGGGCAAGCAGTTGCGGATCCGAATCGCGAGATCCTGGGACGACGACGACGCGGTCGAGCCCCAAGTCGATGAGCTCGGTTAAGCGGCTGGCACATGACCCTGCAGGGCCGACGACGGCGAAGCGTTGCAGGAAGGGGACCGATAACGACCGTGCCTGTTCGGCGCTGGAGAGGCCGTGGCTCGATTCGTCGTATGAGTGTCCGAATGTGCTCGAGAAATGGGCGAAGATCGCAGCGCTGCCGCGCACCAGTTGGCACGCGGTCGCGAGGTCGTCATCGCATGCCACGTTCAGATAGGCGCCGACCCGTAGCCCGTGTGCGTCGAGTCCGGCGTCCTCGCGTGCCCGTCGCGCTGTCTCGATGGCGCCGGCGATTCGTTCGGGGTCGGCGCCGACCGTCAGCATCACCCGGTCAGCCAGGGTTGCCGCCAGCCCAATCGTGCGGGGCCCGCTAGCAGCCAGTTCGATCGGCGGTGGAGGCACCGATTCTTTTGCGATCCAATCGATCTCACCGTGCAGATACCGGCGTACATCGCGGATGAACTGGGCCAGTACTGCCGTCGTCGCACGTGGCAGACCGAGCTGCACCAGCGCCGAATCACCGCGGCCCACACCGAGTACCGCGCGTCCACCGGATTCGCGTTGCACAGTGGCTGCCGCCGCAGCGACGACGGCAGGATGCCGAGTCACCGGATTGATGACACCGGTACCCAATCCCAGGCGTGTTGTCGCGCGGCTCAGCACGCCGAGTTCGACAAAGGGGTCGCCAACCAGGTTTTGGCTGTCAGCCAACAGAATACCGTCGAATCCCGCTGATTCGGCCCACCGGGAATGCTCGATGCAGGCGCCCGGCACCGGGAACGCGTGCATCCAGATCTGACACGCTGCCCGGCTCGTTCTTCTACACCTTTCGCGCGGATTTGGCGGCGCGGTCCATTTCCCAATATGCCCGCAGTGCAACAATTTTGCCTTCGTCGTTGGCTTTGTAGGTGAACACCCCTTCTGCGGTGACTTGATATCCACCTGTCGTAATCACGATGTGGCCGACGTTGGCTTCCTCGTTCCCGCACTGGAACGTGTCGACGAAGTTGAACTCGAGCTTGTTGGGCGCAATCGCCTTGTCCCAGAAGGCCGAAATCGCCTCGCGGCCGCGGTGGCCTTTGCCCTCCGGGTCGAAATGCGACGGTCCGATCGGATCCTCGACGATGGCATCATCGGCGAACAGATCGAGCCAGGCCGCCTTGTCATGCGCCATCGCCGCCTCGCGCGAACGCTGCCCTGCGATGTGTGCCTGGTTCATTTGTTCTGCCATCCCGAGTGAATGTATGTGTCGGCGAATCGCTTCAGCGAGTCCTGCTTGTCTTTCAGCGGGGCGTCGAAGCTCAGTCCGTCGAAAATCCAAGGGATGACGATGTTGTCTGTGACACCGATTTCCGCGAGCTCCCGATGACCGTCGACGCCGAACTTGTCGATGCACACCGCCTGGAACTCGAACGGCTCGTCGGAGCGCCCGTACTCCGCGCGGTACTTGTTCAGCGCGCGGATCGTCTCGGCCAGCTGGTCAGCTTTCATCATCGCGCTGGTCCAGCCGTCGCCGACGCGCGCCGCGCGCTTCAACGCGACGTCGGTGTGGCCCCCGACGTAGAACGGCACCGGTTCGCTGGGCGCCGGGCTCATCTGCAACCGGCCGAAATCGTAGAACTCACCGTGGAATTCGACCATCCCGCCACCCAGCACCAGCTTGATCACTTCGATCATCTCGTCGACGCGGGCGCCGCGGCGCTTGTACGGCACGCCGCACCACTCGAATTCCTCAGGTGCCCAGCCGATTCCGACGCCGAACCCGAATCTGTTGTTAGTCAGGTTGGCCACCGAGCCGACCTGGCGGGCGAGCAGCAGGGGGTTGCGCGAACCAAGCTTCATCACGTTGGTGTAGAAGCGCAGCGTCGACGTGACCGCGCCCATTGCGCCCGCCGCGATCAGCGGATCCACCCACGGGGTGTTCTCGTTCCACATCCGCGACCCGTCGGGCGTGTACGGGTAATCCGCGGACTGCTTTTCCATGTAGAACAGGGAATCCGGGAGCGCAATCGAGTCGAAGCCCACCTCCTCGGCGGTCTTCGCGAGGGCGATCAACTGGTCGATCGGGCCCATCGCGACGCTGCACGTGTACTTCATCCGTTGTTGGCTCTTCGCGCGAGCGCTCATCGCGGCTTGTCCGCCGGTTTGTCGGAGCTGACGACCCACATAGAGTAGTACTGCGAGCCACCGCCGTACGCGTGGCCGAGCGCCTTGCGGGCACCCGGCACCTGGTGCTCGCCAGCCTTGCCCATCACCTGGATCGCGCTTTCGGCGAAGCGGATCAGCCCGGAGGCACCGATCGGGTTCGACGACAGCACGCCGCCGGACGGGTTGACCGGCAGTCGGCCGCCGATCGCGGTTTCGCCTGCTTCGGTGAGCTTCCAGCCTTCGCCTTCGGGCGCAAAACCCAAGTTCTCCAACCACATCGGCTCGAACCACGAGAACGGCACATAGATCTCGGCGACGTCGATCTCGTCGATCGGGCTGGTGATTCCCGCCGCCTTCCACAGTGCCGCAGCAGCGTCGCGACCGGCTTGCGGGTTCACTTGGTCGCGGCCGGAGAACGCGAGTGGCTCGGTGCGCAGCGCGGTGGCGTGGATCCATGCCACCGGATGACCGTCGGCAACCCGCGCGTCGGCGATCTCCTCATTGCCGATCACGACCGCGCATGCGCCGTCTGACGACGGGCAGGTCTCGTCGAAACGGATGGGATCCCAGAGCATCTGCGACGACAGCACCTTGTCCAGCGTGATTTCGGGCTGCTGCAGATGCGCCAGCGGGTTCTTGCTCCCATTGAGCCTGTCCTTCAACGCGACCATCGCGCCGATGTGCGTCGGCGCGCCGGATCGCCGGATGTAGGCGCGCACATGCGGTGCGAAGTAACCGCCAGCGCCGGCGCCGACCGCCTTGGTGAAGGGTACCGGAATGCTCAACGCCCACATGGCATTCGACTCCGACTGCTTCTCCCACGCCATCGCCAGCACGCGCCGGTACTTCCCGGATTGCACCAGGCTGGCCGCGACCACGCCGGTGGACCCGCCGACCGAGCCGGCAGTGTGCACCCGGATCAGCGGCTTGCCCGTGGCGCCGACGGCATCGGCCATGAACAACTCGGGCATCATCACACCCTCGAAGAAGTCGGGCGCCTTGCCGACGACCACGGCGTCGATGTCGTCGAACGTCGACCCCGAGTCCTCTAGCGCCCTGTCGATAGCCTCGCGCACTAGGCCGTTCATCGACACGTCATGGCGTTTGGCGACGTACTTCGTCTGCCCGGTGCCCAGCACCGCGGCCAGTTGCCCCGCCATCAGCCTTTTCCTTCCATGACGGCCACCAGATTCTGTTGCAGCGCAGGTCCGCTGGTCGCGTGGGCCAGCACCCGCTGAGCGGATCCGTCCCAAATATGCTGCGCGGCAAAGCCGATGCGCTCCAAGCCCGCCGAGAACATCGCGTTGGCGGCCAACGCTCCGCCCGACGGGTTCACCTTCGTCGACGCCGGCAGGCCGATCGCCTCGGTGAGGATCAGGTGCTGGTGGGTGAACGGCGCATAGATTTCGGCCACGTCGATCGCACCGACGTCACCGCCGGTGGCGGCCTGCGCTGACGCGGCGGTCGACGGCGACGTGGTCAGGTCTCGGGCGCCGAGAACTGGCGTCTCGATGCGGTGCTCGAAACCGGTTATCCAGGCCGGATTTTCGCGCAGCTCACGAGCGTGATCCCCGGCAGCCAGCACGATCGCCGACGCGCCGTCGGTGATCGGGGCGATGTCGTGGCGGCGCAGTGGATCCGCGAAGAACGGCCGCGCCAGCAGCTCGTCGATGCTCTTGGCCGGCTTCTCGTTGTCCACCCGCTCGGCCGCTGTGAACGAGTCGAGTGCCACCTGCGCCATCGCCTCGAAGCTCCACTTGCCGGCATCCAGCCCGAGCCGGGCCTGCAGGCCGGCGATCGACACCGAGTCAGGCCACAGCGGCGCGACCGTGTACGGGTCGGTCTGCAACGCCAACACCCGGCGCAGCACACCCGCCGACGACTTGCCGAACCCGTACACCAGCGCGGTGTCGACCTCACCGGTCAACAGCTTGATGTACGCCTCGTACAGCGCCCACGCAGCGTCCATCTCGACGTGCGACTCGTTGATCGGTGGCACCGCGCCGATCGAGTCGATCGCCGAAAGGAACGAAAACGCCCGCCCGGCAAGGTAATCCGAGGACCCTGAGCACCAGAAACCGATGTCGGTCTTGGTGATGCCCAGCTGGTCGTACACCTGGGCGTAGCACGGCATCAGCATCTCGACGCCGTTGGTGGTGCCGTCGGTCCGTCGCACATGCGGAGCGTGCGCGAAGCCGACCACGGCAATGTCACGTTCAGTCATTGAGCTGTCTCCTCTTCGCGCAAGCGCTCATCGGAAGGTCCCTTTACAGGTGGTGCTTGTACGTGTCGTAGTCGGCGTCGGGTTCGCCCGTCGGCCGGAAATGGTCGATGTTGTCGATGCCTAGTCCCCATTCCTCGCGGGGCTTCCACACCGCCTCGACCCGCATGCCCATCCGGACGTCGGACGCGTCGATCTCGGTCACCAGGTGTAGGAACGGGATGTCGGCGCCGTCGAGCAGCACGTAGGCCGCGACATAGGGGGGTTTGATCCGCTGGCCGGTGAACGGGATGTTGATGATCGCGAACGTCGTCACCGTGCCCTTGTCCGGCAGTTCGACGAACTCGGTGGTCGGCTTGCCGGTGGCGGGGTCGGCGCCGTGGGGCGGGAAGTACACCTTTCCCTCTTTGCCTGTCCGTGCGCCGATGATCTTGCCTTCCGCGAGCGCCCGCAGGTACGCGCTCTCCTCGTGCGAGGCGCTGTGCTGGATCTCGATTGCTTCCGGGACGACCAAAATCTTCACGGGCTCGCGGTCGTCCGTCACCTCGGAAACGGGCTCGGCGTCCCCGCCCAACGCGAAGTATGCGATGTCGGTGATCGCACCGACCGGCTCGTCGACCCAGTGCGCATGCACCCGTGCTCCGGTCCTGATCGCCTCGGGCGTTTCCGCGTCGACCGCGTGCAACAACGCGGTGTCGGCGCCGTCGAGTTTGATGAGCGCCCACGCGAACGGACGCTGCAGCGGCTGGCCCTCCAACGGCTCGGGTTGCCACGTCCACGACACCACGGCGCCGACGCTTTCCACCGGTACGATCTCGCGCAGCGGTTCATAGGTCACGGGGTCGTACTCGGCCGGCGGCACGTGCACGCGCCCGTCGGTTCCGCGGACACCCACGATGCGACGGTCACGCAGCGCGGTGAAGAACTGACTGAAGACGGGCCCGACCGAACGGGTGTAGTCAAAGGACAGCTTCAACGGCGCTGAGAGGGGCGGTTGGGATGTGTCAATCGAGGCCGGACTACTTTGGCTGACGGTCACGCCATCGAGTAGAACAGGTTCTAACAAGTGTCGCAAGAAGCGGTCAGGAGGCGGTCATGAAGCTCGGCCTGCAACTCGGGTACTGGGGGGCACAGCCCCCGGCGAACGCTCCGGAACTGGTCGGCGCCGCCGAAGAGGCGGGCTTCGACACGGTGTTCACCGCCGAGGCGTGGGGCTCAGATGCATTCACACCGCTGGCCTGGTGGGGGTCGTCGACGCGACGGATGCGGCTGGGCACCTCCGTGGTGCAACTGTCCGCGCGCACTCCGACCGCGTGCGCGATGGCATCGCTGACCCTGGACCACCTGTCCGGAGGCCGCCACATCCTCGGCCTGGGGGTGTCGGGTCCGCAGGTCGTCGAGGGGTGGTACGGCCAGAAATTCCCGAAGCCGCTGGCACGCACCCGGGAGTACATCGACATCGTGCGGCAAGTCTGGGCCCGCGAAGCGCCGGTGACCAGCGAAGGCCCGCACTACCCGCTGCCGCTGAGCGGGGAAGGGACCACCGGCCTGGGCAAGGCGCTCAAGTCGATCACTCATCCGCTGCGGGCGGACATTCCGATCATGCTGGGCGCCGAGGGCCCGAAGAACATCGCGCTGGCCGCAGAGATCTGCGACGGATGGCTGCCGATCTTCTACACCCCGCGGATGGCCGACACGTACAACGAATGGCTCGACGAGGGGTTCGCACGTCCAGGGGCCCGCCGCAGCCGGGAAGACTTCGAGATCTGCGCAACCGCCACCATCGTCATCACCGACGACCGGTCGGCCACCTTCGAGTTGATGAAACCCTTCCTCGCTCTCTATATGGGCGGGATGGGCGCCGAGGACACTAACTTTCACGCCGACGTCTACCGCCGGATGGGCTACGCCGACGTTGTCGATGACGTGACCAAGCTGTTCCGCAGCCAGCGCAAGGACGAGGCCGCGGAAATCATCCCCGACGAGCTCGTCGACGACGCCGCGATCGTCGGCGACACCGACTACGTGCGTAAGCAGATCGCGGTCTGGGAAGCCGCAGGGGTGACGACGATGGTGGTCACCCCGCGCAGCGCCGACGAGATAACGCACCTCGGCGAGCTGGTCCTACA
>DASWBF010000114.1:0-2543 GCA_036390735.1 Mycobacterium sp.
GGCGGCACGGTGTTCCCCATCGACCTGCACGTGACCGAGGTCTCCGACGCCGGGCCACGGGTCTTCACCGGCGCCATCCGCGACATCACCGAACGCCGGCGGGCCGAGTCGGCGCTGCGGTATCACGCGCTGCACGACCCACTGACCGGACTGGCGAACCGGGTGCTGTTCCGCGACCACCTCGATGGCGCGCTGGCCCGGCGGGCCCGCCAGCCGGGCACGGCCGCGGTGCTGTTCTTGGACCTGGACCGCTTCAAAGTCGTCAACGACGACCTCGGGCACGCGGCCGGCGACCGGCTGCTCGCACAGGCGGGCGACCGGCTGCGCACCGCCGTCCGCCCCGCCGACACGATCGCCCGGCTCGGCGGGGACGAGTTCGCGATCCTCCTCGAATCCGTCGACACGCACGCGGACGTCGGCAGCGTCGCCCGCCGCGTTCTGGACCTGATCAGCGACCCGTTCCCTCTCGACACCAAACAGGTCACGGTCACCACGAGCATCGGAATTGCCGCCACCGACGGGCACCAGTCCGCCGACGAACTGCTCAGCCAGGCCGACGCCGCCCTCTACCGCGCCAAGGGCAGTGGCCGTAACCGCTACGAGATCTTCGACGAGCCGCTGCGTCGCTGGCTGCACGGCCGGCTGAACAGCGAGATCGAGCTGCGCAAAGCACTGACCCTCGACCAGATCGAGGTGCACTACCAGCCGCTGCAAGCCCTGAACGTCGGGCGCGGCATCGACAGCGTGGAAGCCCTGGCGCGATGGCGACACCCGCAACGCGGGCTGCTCCCAGCCGCCGAGTTCATCGAGCTCGCCGAGGAAACCGGCGTCATCGCGGCGCTGGACGCGACGGTGCTGGCCATGGTCGGCCGGCAGCTGCAGACCTGGGGCGGCCAGTTCGACGCGCCCGATGTCGCGGTCAACCTGTCCCCGCGCACGCTCGCCTCCGACAGCCTCATCAGCGCGTTGACCGCCAGCGGGATCCACCACCCCGACCGACTGTGGGTCGAGATCACCGAGTCTGTGTTGATGACCGACATGGCCGGTGTTGCTGCTCGGCTCGACCAGCTCAGAGGGCTCGGCGTGCGCATCGCCATCGACGACTTCGGCACCGGCCATTCCAGCCTGACTTACCTCAAACGCCTCCCGATCGACGCCATCAAGATTGACAAGACGTTCGTCGACCGGCTCGGCCGCGACCCCGACGACACCGCCATCGTCACCGCCGTCGTCACCCTCGGCCACACCATCGGCGTCCGCGTCGTCGCCGAAGGCGTGGAAACCGAACGGCAACGCGACATCCTCACCGAACTCGGCTGCGACTACGCACAAGGCCACCTCATCTCCCGGGCCATCCCCGCCGCCGGCATCACCTCGCTGCTCGGGCCGGCCAGCCGCGCGTGACGGCTCGATGTTGCGGGACCGGTCTTCAGTGCATCAGGGCTAAGCCGACCCCCAGCCGCCAGCTGACTCCCGGCCGGGAAACAACCAGCGCGATTCCTCGGCCGGGGTCCACGCCTTGGTCGCACCAAGTCCTGACGTTCACGCGAGTCTTCATCTTCTTTCGAGGTTTGTCCCGATTGCTCTCGGGCTACTTCTGCTGGCCTTGGCGATCCCCCCCAGCGGCATCGTCACTTCAGGTCGGCGTGTCCTCGGGCGGTGCGGCGGTTGCGTTGATCACCGCGAATGCGTACACTGAGCGTAAGCTGCAGTGTCAGTTTCAGGGATCTTTTGTCAAAGCCCGCGAAGTCTGACAGCGGGCGTCTTCTCTTTCTCCATCGTCGGGATGGGCAGTCGCCAGGCAGCGCCGGCGCCGGAACCGCGGCATCGGACAATCCCGAGAGAGGGAGAGCTATGGCTCAGGGCACCGTGAAATGGTTCAACGCCGAGAAGGGCTTCGGCTTCATCAGCCAGGACGACGACAGCACCGACGTCTTCGTCCACTATTCGGCTATCGACTCGGGCGGCTACCGCAGCCTCGACGAGGGGCAGCGCGTCGAGTTCAACGTGGCGCAGGGCCAGAAAGGCCCGCAAGCCGAGCGTGTCATGACGCTGTAGGCGGTCTCGCGATCCGTACGTCGGCGTGCCCGCGAGCGCGTCGGCGTACTGATCGGCAGCCGTCTCGCCCGATCAGGCACCAATCGGACAGCCTCCACTCGACCAGCCCGGCCTCACCGTGGTTAAGCGACTCCAGCTACGTAGGCAACTGCTTTCGGGGTCGAGGAGGATCCAACAGCCGTTGGTGGTAGCGATGATCTAGGCCTGGTCGACGCTACCCACGTCGGCGCCAGATGTGCGGGGTCTCCGCGTCGGCCGTGGTGTCGCGCGGGTCGGCGTTAGCGCAGGGTGGTCGGAGCGTTAGCGTGGCCGAGCCGGCGGCGGATGGTTTCCAGGGAGATGCCGACGTTGACCAGTTCGCAGGCATGGGCGTAGCGGAGCTGGTGGATTGTCGCGTTCAGGGGGGCCACGGCCCGGTATTCCGCCCAGAGTTCCTGGATCGAGGCGCGGCGCAGCGGGTCGCCAACGTGTTCTTTCTCGGCGCG
>DASWBF010000115.1:0-1791 GCA_036390735.1 Mycobacterium sp.
GCGGGCCGAAAAAGCCCGGCCCACTCCAGCCGTCGGGCGCGGCACCGAACGCCGCCGCGCCGGCGTCGTGGGTGACCGCAAGCCGCACGCCGAACACGCGTGCCGATTCCTGCGTCGGCAGCACCGAGTTGATTCGGTGTAGCGTCAGGCTGGTCTCGTCGTAGCAGACGACCTGCGCGCACGGCACACCCCCGTCCACTGCGCCGAGCCACGCCAATCCAGCGGCCTCGCAGGCGAAAAACCCTTGCGGCGCAGCAGGATTGCGCTTGACAAACTCCGCGGTCACCGGGGCTGCTTCGCCACCGCCCGCAGCACGCGGTCGCGCATGCCCGTCGGCATGCGGGACAGCAGGGCCAGTTGCAGCGTGGGTCCGATCCCGACGACGTAGCGGGCGCGGGGATGCCGGGCGGTCAGCACTTCTTCCACGACGGCCGCCACTTTCGCCGGCGGCACCGCGCTCTTCTGCGACGTCGCGACCACGGCTTTCATCCCCGCTACGTGCCGTTGGTACAGCTCGCGATTCTCCGGGGACATCGCCGCTTCGGTCTCGGCGACGACGCTGTCGGCCGTGCGCCACATGTCGGTGTCGGTTTGGGCCGGTTCGACGACCACCACAGCGATGCCCCACGGCTTGAGCTCCAACCGCAGCGCATCCGCGGCCGCCTCCAGCGCGAACTTCGACGCGCAGTACGCACCCATCAGCGGGAACGAAAGCTGTCCGTTGAGGCTGGAGATGAACACGATCCGCCGGTGGGAACTTCGCAGCCGCGGCAGCACCGCCTGCGTCACCGCGATCTGCCCGACGACGTTGACGTCGAGTTGCCGCCGAAAGTCGGTCAGGGGCACGGCCTCCATCGGGCCGGCAACCGCGACGCCGGCGTTGTTGACTACCGCGTCCAGCCGCTCGGGTAGCGAATCAGCAAGTGCCGCGACGTGATTCTCGTTAGTCACATCGAGGGTGACGGGAGTGATGCGTGATTCGCTCAGGCGCGCACCGTCTTCCTCGCTGCGGACGCCGGCGATGACGTCCCAGCCGGTGTCGGCGAGATGGGTGGCGATGGTCTTGCCGATGCCTCGAGAGGCGCCGGTGACGAGAACTGTTGGCATTTCCGGTTACCCACTTTCCGGACTGAAGGGCACGACTGCATCGGCGGGGAGACGAACGTAGACGCGCCGCCAGGGGTCCTCGCCGACGATCGACCAGCGATGTCCCCCACCGACCGTGTCCTCGGCGAGCAGGACCGTCTGCGGATCGAGCCGGAACTGCTCGCCATCGCGGGTGACGAAGTCGAGCCGGCCGCCGACGGTGATGACGAACTGGCGGTGCGGCGCCGTATGCCACTCTAGTGAGCTGATCGCCGGTGTCTCCTCGAAGCTGATCCAAAGGGCGGGAACAAGTTCCGACAGCACCGACGGCCCAGCCTCGCCGGGTCGGCTCATCGCGATCACGCCGACCTGCACATGCGACTGACCGTCGTCGCCGCTCCACAATCGCACACAGCGGATCATCGGCGCCGCTCGCTCTGGTCGAGAACTGGCGAGCCCAGCCACTGCAACCTGAAATCGGGTAGTCGACCGTCGTTTTCCAGCTCCTGTTGCGCGGCGTTGATGCGCCGCAGCAGTTCGGTGTCGGATCGGCGCACCGCGGTGGCGATCCGCTCGGTCGAAATGCCGCGCTGCACCACCTCGATACCGTCGACGCGACGCACCAGCTCCGTCAATACCGGCGCAAGCGTTCATGAACACGTCACAACCCCCCGTCGTCAGGTCGGTGATCGCGTCCCTGATGCG
>DASWBF010000116.1:0-14313 GCA_036390735.1 Mycobacterium sp.
GATTCGCTGAACAGCACGCCGTTGTTCGCGACGATGCCGACCGGATGCCCGTGGATACGCGCGAAGCCGGTGACCAGTGTGGCGCCGTAATCCGCTTTGAATTCGGCGAATTCGCCACCGTCGACGATGCGTGTGACGACGTCGTGCACGTCGTAGGGAACGCGCGAGTCGATCGGCACGACGTCGTAGAGCTCGGTTTGGTCGGCGGTGGCGTCGATCGTCGGCGCGACGTCCCACAGGTACGGCTGCCGTGGGCCCAACGTCGACACGATCCGGCGCACGATCCGCAGCGCGTCGCGGTCGTCGTGCGCCAAATGGTCGGTGACACCGGAGGTCTTGGAGTGCAGGTCGCCGCCTCCGAGTTCCTCGGCGGTGACCACTTCCCCGGTTGCGGCTTTCACCAGCGGCGGACCGCCGAGGAAGATCGTGCCCTGGTCGCGGACGATCACCGCCTCGTCGCTCATCGCCGGCACGTACGCCCCGCCGGCCGTGCACGAGCCCAGCACCGCGGCGATCTGGGGAATGGCTTCGGCGCTCATCGTCGCCTGGTTGTAGAAGATGCGGCCGAAGTGTTCGCGATCGGGAAACACCTCGTCCTGCTTGGGCAAGAACGCGCCGCCCGAGTCGACCAGGTAGATGCACGGCAGCTTGTTCTGGCGGGCGACTTCCTGGGCGCGCAGGTGCTTCTTCACCGTGATCGGGTAGTAGGTGCCGCCCTTGACCGTCGCGTCGTTGGCGACGATCACGCACTCGCGGCCCGACACTTGGCCGATGCCGGTGATGATGCCCGCCCCGGGCGACTCGTCGTCGTACATGCCGTCGGCGGCCAGCGGCGACAGCTCCAGGAACGGGCTTCCGGGGTCGAGCAGGCCGTCGACGCGATCCCGCGGCAGCAGCTTGCCGCGGGAGACGTGCCTTTCTCGGGCTTTCTCCGATCCGCCCAGCGCGGCCGTGGCGAGTTTGTCGCGCAGCTGGGCGACGAGCGCGAGATGCTCGTCGCGGTAGGAAGCCCGAGTTGCCACGTGAGGTGCCCTGAAGTTGAGTTAATGTCGACTAACCGGCGCTATGTTAGTTATGATTAACCGAAATGTCCACCACCACCGACGCCGAGACGCGGCGCAGCAGGCTCAAGTCCGACCGGCGCTCGAAGCTGCTTGCCGCCGCCGAGCGACTGATCGCCGAGCGGGGGTATTTCGCGGTGCGGTTGGAGGACATCGGATCGGCCGCGGGCGTCAGCGGGCCAGCGATCTACCGGCATTTCCCGAACAAAGAAGCGCTGCTGGTCGAACTGCTCGTCGGCATCAGCACACGCCTGCTGGCCGGCGCGCGAGCGGTCGTGTCAGAGGCGGCCGACGACGATGCGGCACTTGACGGGCTCATCGACTTTCATCTCGAGTTCGCTTTGGGAGAGCCGGATCTCATTCGGATTCAGGACCGCGACTTGGCGCATCTTCCGGAGCGGGCCAAGCGTCAGGTCCGTAAAGCACAGCGTCAGTACGTCGAGATCTGGGTCGATTCGCTTCGCCAGCGCGACGGGATCGACGAAACCGACGCACGGCTGATAGCGCATGCGGCATTCGGGTTGATGAATTCGACGCCGCACGGCCTGAAAGCTCAGGGGGCCAATGGTATTGGGTCAACGCGATCGCGTTCGGTACTGCGGGCAATGACGGTGGCCGCCCTTTCGAGCGGCCACCGTGGGGATGCGCGCTAGTACCAGTAGCGGCGGCCGCCGACCGGGCGGCCGACGGAGCCGAGGATCCACAGCACGGCGCCAATGACGATCAGCACAACGCCGATGTACAGCAGAATCGAGATGCCGAGTATCCAACCAAGAACGGCAAGGATGATTCCCAACACGATCATGACGCGACTCCAATCGTTGAACTAATAGGTTGAGGGATAAACACCGCGCCGCTGGCACTGGGCTGCGGAACCCGGACTTCACAGTCGACCTTCGGATTGACGCCGAAGTAGTTCAGTGGACCCGCCAGCACGGTGAGTGCCACTCTGGCGGCAGTGGCGCAGTTCGCGTCACCCGTCTTGAAATAGCCGCGCTGAAAGGCCGCAAGCGCTCCGATCAGCAGCCAGATCACGACGATTACACCGATGATTCCGGTACCTCGCATTTCGCGCCTCCGTCCGCACGACTTCAGGTGCAATGCGGTTACCCAACCGCTAAATCAGCCAAACCACGTCCCGAGACTACAGCCACCGTGGTCCCCACTCGCACTTATCCGCGCGGAATGCAGTTTCGGCGATGCGGCACAGCTAGGACGCGGCGCGGGTTGCCGAGAACGCCTCGGTCAGCCACTCGGCGATCGCGGCGGTGAGCACGGTGCGGTTCTCCCGCTTGTCGAGCCCGTGCCCGTCGTCGGGGAACAAAAGAAACCGGACCGGCCGACCGGCTTCGCGTAACGCCTCCACGATCTGCTCGGACTCACCGACCGGCACGTTGGTGTCGTGCGCACCGTGAGCCACCAGCAGCGGAGCGGTCAACGTGTCGACGCGGCGAAGTGGCGACAACTCCTCGAGTAACTCCCGATCGCCAACCGGGTGACCGTATTTCGGATAGGCCGCCGCCGCGATCCACGGCTCGGTGTTGCGATAGAACGTGTTCAGATCGCTCATCCCGCAGATGCTGATGCCCGCGGCGAACAGCGCGGGGTGGAACGTCAGCGCCGCCAACGTCAGATATCCGCCGTAGGACCAGCCCGCGCAAGCGATGCGCGCCGGATCGGCCAGTTCGTTGTCGACGAGAAATCGCACGCACTCGGCGACGTCGTCGATCGCGGCGAACCGCCCCTCCTTGTCGTCGGCGTGCATGAAGGCGCGGCCGAATCCGCCCGAGCCCCGGACATTCGGTGTCAGTACCGTGATTCCGGCGTTGAGCAGATGCGGGAAGATCTCGTTGTAGCCCGGTCGCGCCTGGCCCTCCGGCCCGCCGTGCAGATACACCAACGCTCCCGTTGCGGGGGCGCCTGCCGGCGGCCGGTACAGCCACGCCGTGAAGCGCAAACCGTCGCGAGCGGTGGTGGCCTCGAGCGTTGGGCCCACGGCGAATCCGCTGACCACCGGGCCGCGGCTGGGTTCACGATCGATCCGCTGCCATTCCCGCGACCGCGGTTCCACGAGTTCGACTGTGCGCGGCAGCGACGGGCCCTCGACCGTGAGCGCGACCATCGACCCGCCCGCGCTGATCGACAGCTCACTGGCGACCGTCGCCGGCAACGGAATCGCCTCCGACAGGGTTTTGTCCGTGTACTCGAGGATCTGTAATTCGCTGCGCCCCTGAATGTTCCACAACAGCGCCACCGTGCTGAGGTCGTCGCTGATGACGAATTCGTCGAGGTCGCAATCCGGCCGTTCGGCCACAACGAAATAGGACACGCCGTCAGCGGTCGCGGTGACCTCCAGCAGTCGGGCGTGTTCACAGCCGTTGTCACTGCGGATCAAAGCGCGGACGTAGCCCTCGGCGCTGTTCACGTCGTAGGTCTTCGCCGGGTGGTAGAGCCGCATCTCTTCTCCGGTTGGCCCGAAACGGATCCGGCGGGGCTGATGATCGTCGAGGATGACGCCGACGTCGGTGGTGGATCCGGGATCCGATGGCAGCAATGCAATCTCGGTGAGACCGTGCAGCATAATCAGCTCCTGGTAGCCGCGCGGCCCGACCCGAACCAGCGACGCTCCGCCCCATGCATCCACCAGTCGTCCGCCCGAGCGACGGTCCAGCACAATGCGGTCGCCGTTCGCGGGGTCGATCAGGCAGGACTGGCCGACTCCGTCTTCGCCCGTCAGCGTGGCCGCCACCCGTGGCCCATCCCAGCTGACCAATTCGGCCATGCCGGCGTCCTCGTAATCGATGCGCCGGGCCATCCGGTCGTCGGGATCGGTTGTGACCACCCAGATCTGAGAGCGCTCGCTTCCCTCGGGCGCCACCTGGCACGCCAGCCAGTGACCGTCCGCAGAATGGATGACGCGTTCGACCGGACCCTCTACCGGCAACACCACGTCACGTGACGAACTGGCCCGCCACCCCCGCAGAAACCGTTGCACCGCACGGGGATAGCCGCCGTCGTCGACGATGTGCGCGAAGGCGGTCGCGTCCGGGGACAGCGACGCGCCGTAATTCGCGCGCACGGAGCTGTCTGCTCTTCGCGCGAGCGGCTCATCGCCCATACGGATTAACCCTCCATGCTCTGCAGCCACATCTCCAGTACCCCAAGCTGCCACAGCGAGTTCGCGCCGAGGGTGGTGCGGCCCTCGTTCGGCGCGTTCAGCAGCGTCTCCAGCGTGTCCCGTCGGTACAGGCCGCGCGCCCGGGCCGCGTCGTTGGTCAGCGCGTCACGCACGAGGTCGAGGACCCCACCGTCGAGGTGGCGGATTCCCGGCACCGGGAAGTACCCCTTGGTGCGGTCGATGATCTCGGCGGGCAGCAGCGATCGCGACGCGTCTTTCAGCACGCCCTTGCCGCCGGATGCCAGCTTGAGGTCCGGCGGGCAGGTGGCGGCCAGTTCGACGAAGTCGTGGTCGAGGAACGGAACCCTGGCCTCCAGACCCCACGCCATCGTCATCGTGTCGACACGCTTCACCGGGTCGTCGACCAACATCACCTCGGTGTCGAGCCGCAACGCCGCGTCGACCGCGGTGTCGGCGCCCGGGGCGGCCTGGTGCGCAGTGACGAATTCGCGGCTCACGTCGGTGTCGACGCAGTACTCGGGGGCGAAGATCGACACCACGTCGGAGTGGTCGCGGTCGAAGAAGACTTTCGCGTAGGCATCGGTGGTCTGGTCGCGGGCGATGTTGGCCAGCGGCGGATACCAGTCATAACCGGCCAGGATCTCGTCGGCACCCTGCCCCGACTGCACCACCTTGATCGACTTGCTCACTTCCTCAGAGAGCAGATAGAACGCCACACAGTCGTGGCTGACCATCGGTTCACTCATCGCGGCAATGGTTTTCGGCAGCGCGGGCAGCAGCCGGGAATTGTCGATGTGGATCTTGTGGTGGTCGGTGTCGAAGGCCTTGGCCACCATGTCCGAGTAGTAGTACTCATCACCGGACTGGCCGCCCGCGGAGTCGAATCCGATGCTGTACGTGGCAAGGCCGTGCTGGCCCTGCTCAGCCAACAGCGCCACCACCACCGACGAGTCGATGCCGCCCGACAGCAGCACCCCCACCGGGACGTCGGCCACCATCCGGCGCGACACCGCGACGCGCAACGCGTCGATCAGAGCGTTCTGCCAGTCCTGCGTCGACCAATCCTTGCGACCGGGATCACGGCGGAATTCCGGTGACCAGTAGACGGTGTCGGTGTAGCGACCGTCCGGCTGAATCACCCGCACAGTCGCCGGCGGCAGCTTGCGCACGCCGCGGTAGATGGTCCACGGAGTGGGAACCACCGCGTGAAAACTCATGTAGTGATGCAGCGCAACCCGATCCAGGTCGGTGTCCACACCGCCGGCGTGGAGCAGGGCGCGTACCGACGACGCGAACCGCAGCTTGCCCGGCGACTCGGCGATGTAGAGCGGCTTGATGCCCAACCGGTCGCGGCCGAGAGTCACCACGCCCGAGGCGCGGTCGGCGATCGCGAACGCGAACATGCCCTTGAACCGCTCGACGCAAGCCGTCCCCCATTTGTGAAACGCCTTGATGATCACCTCGCTGTCGGCGGTCGAGAAGAAGCGGTAACCGGCCGCCTGCAGTTCGGCGCGCAACTCCTTGTAGTTGTAGATGCAGCCGTTGAACACCAGCGTCAGCCCGAGCTCGCTGTCGACCATCGGCTGCCCGCCGCACGCGGACAAGTCGATGATCGACAGCCGCCGGTGCCCGAATGCCACCGGCCCGTGCGCCACTAGACCGTCCGAATCGGGCCCGCGGGACAGCATCGCCTCGGTCATCCGCGACACCGCGGCCACGTCGGCGGACCGCCCGTCGAATCGGATCTCTCCGCAGATGCCGCACATGTCCGCTAGCCTCCCCCATCGTCTTCCATGAGTATCCACGTGTCCTTGCTGCTACCCCCGAACGACGAATTGACGATGCGGGATCCACGGCTGGCCACCCGGGTCAACGCCGCGGGGGCGACGTGCGCGGTGGCGGAGCCGTCAGCCGCGCCGCGCAGGTGAACGAAGACACGCAGGTCGACATGGTGCGGAAACATGCCCTCCCCATCAAAGGTTGGGTGTGTGGACAATTCCACCAACTCCTGGGCGATGAAGCGCTCCGGCTGGGCCAGCAGTTCGCGTCGTCGCGCCGCAAGCTCCTTCTCGGAGGCGTCCGGACCGATCAGCACACCGCCGCCGCCAAGCCCGTCGATCGGCTTGACCACCAGGTCGGCGAGGTTGTCGAGCACGTAGTCGCGCTGAGCCCGTTCGGCGCAGATCCACGTCGGCACCTGCGCCAGTTTCGGCTTCTCGTCGAGGTAGTACTCGATCATCGCCGGAACATAGGCGTATATGGCCTTGTCGTCTGCCACGCCGTTGCCGAGGGCGTTGGCGATGGTGAGCGTTCCGTCAGCCACCGCGCGCACAAGACCGGGGCGTAGCGGCGCGCCGTCATGGCCGGTCGACGACAGCAGCATGTCTTCGTCCATCCGCACATAGAGGACGTCGACACGGCGCAGTTCTGTGCCGACATGACGCACCACGCGCCCGTCGCGAATCGACAAATCCGACGGGTGCACCAGGGGCACGCCCATCTCCTCGGCCAGGAAGGTGTGCTCGAACCAGGCGGAGTCCTCCCATCCGGCGGAGATCAGCGCGACTTTCGCGTCGTCGCCTCCGTGCGGTGGGGCGGCTGCCCGCAGGGTGTCGCAGAGCATCTGAAGCGCCTCGTCGCTCTTGGTCGCCGGCGCCGGCGGATGCAGCTCGGGCAGGTGCCTGGCGAGCAGTCGACGGTTCATTACCGCGTACCCCATGCCGGACGGCACCCGCAAGTTGTCCTCGAGCACCATCCAGTGACCGGGCCGGTCGCACACCAAGTCCGTGCCGCTGATGTGGACGTGCACCCGGTCCGCGGCGAGCCTGCCGGTCGACCGGAACCCGGGTGCCCGGTCGATGGCGTGCACGCCGAGAAGGCCGTCGCGGATGATCTGCTGGTCCGAATAGACGTCGCGCAAGAACGCGTCGAGCGCGCGCGCCCGCTGGCCGAGTCCCGCACAGAGCTGTGCCCACTCGTCTGCTTCGACCATCCGTGGCACCAGATCCAGCGGGAACAGCTGTGCGCGGTTCTGGCCGGTGACGCGAAACGTGATGTTGTCGGCGCGCTGCTCCTGTTCAATGAGGCCTTCTCGGGCCCGCAGCGCCGCCACACCTAGACCGGCGATGGTGTCAAGAACCGTCCGATAACGAGTTCGAGGTTGACCGCGGTCGACTGCCTCGTCATAGGCGAGAGCCTCGCAGTCGTCCAGCTCGGTGTCTGACTGATACCCGAACAGCAGAGTCGGATCGTCGCCGGCGGTTGTCGCGGCACTCGGCCAGCGGCCGGCGGTCTCCGCGATGAGCTGGTCGACGACGTCGGTGAGCCTGCCCCGGCGGCGCAACGCCCTGCGCTGCCGCGCGGCCGAGCTTCCCGCGGCGAGCACACGCCGGCTCAGCTCGTCGACGATCTCCCAGTCGCCGGTCGCTCGGAGCTGCGGCTTCAGCGACTCGACGAGCTCGGTGACGACGTCGGGCGCCGGCCTGCTGCCCGGCCTCGTGGCATCGACGAGTTCTCCCTCCAGCCCCGATCGGGCCGCCCGCCAGATCGCGGCACGGCTGAGTGTCGCAGGGATGTCGGGCGTCGGGTGGCCTTGCCGCAGCGCAACGACCTCACGCTCGACCAGGGCGCGATACAAACCAGCGATCAACACGATCGTGTCCACCGAGGGGCAGCTGTCGCAAACCCGAAGCTCCAACGTCGGAGCGGACGCCGATGGCCGGACGTCGAAGTACACCATGCCCACGTCGGCGATCACGCCGGTGGCGACCAGGTCTTCCACCAGCGCGTCGTACTCGGCGGCCGTTTCGACAGGGGCGGCGGGCCCCGTTGTCGGCCAGCGCTGCCAGACCAGAGTGCGGACGCTCGAGTAGCCGGTGTCGGAGCCGTCGGACCAGAACGGCGAGCTGGCTGACAACGCGAGCAGGGTCGGCAGGTGAGGCGCCAGTCGATGCGCTACCGCTACCGCCTCGTCACGGTCGTCGACACCGACGTGCACCTGAGTACCGCAGATGAGTTGCTCTCGGGCCAGCAGCTGGTAGTCGGCCAGCATCCTTCGGTAGCGAGCCGTCCGCGTCACCTGCATCTCGGCGGGCACCGACAGTGGCACGGCCCCGGCGGCGACGACACCGATGCCCAGTTCTGCCGCGGTGTCGACGAGCACGCAGCGGCGGTCCACGAGTTCGGTCCTGAGCCCGTCGAGTGTGTCGACGACTCTGGTGTTCGTCTCGACGACGCAGCGCTGAAGCTCCGCTACATAGCCGTCCGGCAGCCGTTTGAGCAACTCAGGGCCCCGGGCAGTGAGCCGCCGTGTGCGCAGGTCGACGAGGTGAAACTCCTCTTCGATTCCCAGAGTCCGCGCTGATTCAGGTCCCATCCGGCCACGCTATGGCTGTGCAGTTACGGGTGTGTAAATAGCGGGCCCGCTCACACCCGACCCGCCGCACCGTCCGCAGGTACCCTCGCAGCCATGAGGTGGATATGACCGATTCGCCGCGGCCCGGCCAGTCGGACCCCATCAATCCCTACCACGACCCGTACCAGGCATATCCGGATCCCGCCTATGCGGGCAGTGCGCCACTCGGTCCCAGCTACGCCCCGACGTCCATGCCGTCGAATCCGGCGCCGACGCAACCGCTGCCGCAATATTGGACGCAGACATATCCGCAGACCGGGTCCATGCCGCCCGTCGATCTGCCGCCCGAACCGCCTCGCGGACCGCGGCCCTGGCTGTGGGCGATCGCGGGTTTCTCCGTCGCGGTGGTCATCGGGCTGGTCGTCTGGGTGGTGTTCGTCAACACCAATCCGTCGCGGCAGGAGACGTCGATTCCGGCGATGCCCCAGTCGAGCACCAGCCGCACACCGCCGCGCACCGCGACGACGACGCCCGCGCTGCCGTCGATCCTGCCCATTCCCCTACCGACACTGACGCTTCCGAATCCGACCACCAGCCCGAACACCTCCGGAGAGACCGAGCCGGTGCTCTACGAGGTCACCGGAGAGGGCCGGGCGATCAACATCACCTACATCGACAACGGTGGCGTGATGCAGACGGAGTTCAACGTGCTGCTGCCGTGGCAGAAGGACGTGGACTTGCCCAAGCCCGCGAAGGACTCGGCGAGCATCACCGTGATCAACGCCGGCCGCAACGTCACCTGCAAGATCAGCATCGGTGGCGTGCAGGTCCAGGAGCGCACCGGCGCGCTGCTGACCGTCTGCAGTCCGTCCGGCTAGCGGCGCTTCGGCGCGTGCACCAGCAGCATCGCGACGAATCCGGCTGCCAGCACGACGAGAAGACCGCCCATTCCGGCGCGGTCGGCGCCGAACGCGTCCACGAACGTGGAGAACATCAGAGGTGCGAGGAATATCACGGCACGACCCGTCGTGGTGTAGAGCCCGAATACCACGCCCTCCTTGCCGCGGGCCGTCATCCGCAGCAGCAGTGTGCGTGCCGACGAGTTCGTCGGGCCGACGAACAGGCACAGCAGCAGGCCGAGCACCCAGAACGCCGTGGCGCCCGACAGCGTCATCAGCGTCGCGCCCAGGACGATCATCGACGCCAGCGAGCCTAGGATGACGGTCTTGGAGCCGATGTGGTCGTCGAGCAGCCCGCCGACGATCGCCCCGACGGCGGCCACCACGTTGGCCACCACCCCGAACAGCAACACGTCGGCCGGGGATAGGCCGTACACGGTGGCGGCGAGTACCCCGCCGAATGTGAACACCCCCATCAACCCGTCGCGAAAAACCGCGCTGGCCAACAGGTAGTACACGACGTTGCGGTCGCGGCGCCATTCGCCGACGATGTCCGACCACAGCTTGCGGTAGGCGCCGAACAGGCCGATCTTCGGCGGGATCGCGGCGTCAAGGTCGTGCACCGGGGGCGGCGCGATGAGCACGGGCAGCGCGAACGCGGCCATCCACGCCGCGGTCATCAGCATTGCCGCACGCACGTTCTGGCCATCGGCCGTTGGGATGTTCAGCAGCCCGGTCGTCGGCCCCTCGCCGGCGATGAACCCGACGTAGACCACGAGGAGCAGCACCATGCTGCCGACATACCCTGCGCCCCAACCGAATCCGGAAATACGACCGGATGTCTCCGGTGTCGCCAGCTGTCGCAGCATCGCGTTGTAGGGAACACTGGCGAGGTCGCTGCACGCGGCGGCCAGCGCGAGCAGCACCAGCCCGGCCCACAGGTAGCTGGGGTCGTCGCGGATCAGGCTCATCCCCGATGTCAGCAGTACCAAACCGGCGGTGAGGAAGCCAAGCGTGCGCCGTCTTCGCTGCGGCGCGTCCACCCATACGCCGAGGACGGGAGCGAGCGATGCGACCACCACGCCCGCGAGCGCTAGCGCGCGGCCCAGCCAGCTCGCCGGTGATGTGCCGCCCGGCAGATCTGCGCCGACGGTGCCGGTCAGGTAGACATTGAACACGAACGTGACGACGACCGCGTTCAGGCCCGTTGACCCGCAGTCCCAGAGTGCCCAGGCCAGCACGCGTGAGCGGGGACTGCCCATGGTGGCCGAGCCTATCGGCCGACTGTCTACGATCTTCGGCATGCCAGTACCCGCACCCAGTCCCGACACGCGCGCCGTCGTCACCGGAGCATCCCAGAACATCGGCGAAGCGCTGGCCACCGAGCTGGCCGCCCGCGGCCACCACCTGATCGTCACGGCCCGCCGCGAGGACGTGCTCAACGCGCTGGCGGCGCGGCTCACCGACCGCTACGGCGTCACGGTCGAGGTGCGGCCCGTCGACCTCGTCGACCCGGCCGAACGGGCGAAGCTGGCCGACGAACTGGCGTCGCGCAACATCTCCATCCTGTGCGCGAATGCGGGCACTGCGACGTTCGGGCCGGTCGCGTCGCTCGACCCGGCGGACGAGAAGGCAGAGGTACAGCTGAATGTGCTTGGCGTGCATGACCTTACGTTGGCGGTGCTGCCCGGGATGGTATCCCGCGGAGCGGGCGGTATCTTGATTTCCGGTTCCCCGGCCGGCAATTCACCGATCCCGAACAACGCGACCTATGCGGCCACGAAGGCGTTCGTCAACACGTTCAGTGAGTCACTACGGGGAGAACTGAAGAAGGCCGGCGTGCATGTCACGCTGCTGGCGCCGGGACCGGTACGCGGTGATCTGCCCGACGACGCGGAGGCGTCCCTCGTCGACAAGCTGGTGCCGGAATTCCTGTGGATCTCAACGGAACACACCGCGAAGCTGTCGCTGGACGGGTTGGAGCGCAACAAGATGCGCGTCGTACCCGGAGTGACGTCCAAGGCAATGTCGGTGGCCAGCGGCTACACGCCGCGCGCGATCGTCGCGCCGATCGTCGGCGCGTTCTACAAGAAGCTCGGCGGCTAGCCGCCTTGCGCCGAAACCGAATTCCAGGTCGTGGTTTCGGCGGTTTCACGACCCTCGTTTCACTCTCGGCGAAGCAAGCCGATCAGCGGCGACGACGGCCGGTGCCGAAGATACTTCGGGTGATTTCGCGCCCGATCACCGTGCCGGCTGAGCGCATGGCGCTCTTGAACGCCGAGCTCTGCAGAACGTCCTCCACCATGCCGCCCTCGGCCGCGTCCGGCGTCTTCATCTTGCCCGAGACGCTGGCGCCGCCGGCCTGCGCAGGTTCCGGCGGCGGTGCGAGCTTGGCGGCCAACCGCTCGTAGGCCGAGTCACGGTCGATGGTCTGGCCGAAATACGGCTGCAGCGCACTGGTTTTGGCCGCCGCCGCGATCGCGTCGGGCCCGATCGTGTCCATCAGCGAGCGCGGCGAGCGCATCCGCGTCCACGCCACCGGTGTCGGCGCGCCTTTCTCCGACAGGACGGTGACGACGGCCTCGCCGATGCCGAGCGACGTCAGCGCCGACTCGAGGTCGTACACGTTGGTCTTCGGGTACGTGCGGACGGTCTTCGACAGCGCCTTCTGATCGTCCGGGGTGAACGCGCGCAGCGCGTGCTGGACCCGCGCGCCGAGCTGCGACAGCACGTCGTTGGGCACATCGGTGGGCAGCTGCGTGCAGAAGAACACGCCCACGCCCTTCGAGCGGATCAGCTTGACGGTCTGCTCCACCTGCTCGAGGAACGCCTTCGACGCGTCGGTGAACAGCAGATGCGCCTCGTCGAAGAAGAACACCAGCTTGGGCTTGTCGAGGTCGCCGACCTCGGGAAGGAATGTGAAGAGGTCGGCCAGCACCCACATCAGGAAAGTCGAGAACATCACCGGCCGCGCGGCTTGGGCGCCCACCTCGAGCAGCGTGATGACGCCGCGGCCTTGCGCGTCGACGCGCATCAGAGCGTTCGGATCGAGTTCGGGCTCGCCGAAGAACGTGTCGGCGCCTTCGGCTTCGAGGTTCACCAGCGCCCGCAGGATCACCCCCGCCGTCGTCGACGACACTGCGCCGAGCGCTTTGAGCTCGGGCTTGCCCTCGTCGCTGGTCAGGAAGGTGATGACCGAGCGCAGGTCCTTCGTGTCGAGCAGCGGCAGGCCCTTCTGATCGGCCCAGTGAAAGATCAACCCAAGTGTCGACTCTTGGGTAGCGTTGAGCCCCAACACCTTTGACAGCAGGATAGGCCCGAAGCTGGAGATCGTGGCCCGCACCGGCACGCCGATGCCGCCGGTGCCCAGCGACAGGAACTCGACGGGGTACGCGGCCGGGACCCAGTCGTCGCCGGTGTCCGTGGCGCGGGCCGCCGTCTTGTCGTTGGCCACTCCGGGTCGCGACAGCCCGGACAGGTCGCCCTTGATGTCTGCCATCATCACCGGCACACCGGCAGCGGACAGCTGCTCGGCCATCACCTGCAGCGACTTCGTCTTGCCGGTGCCGGTGGCTCCCGCGACCAGGCCGTGCCGGTTGACCGTTGCCAGGGGAATGCGGATGCGGGCGGTCGGGTCTACGGTGCCGTCGACGACGACCGTCCCGAGCTCGAGCGCTTGGCCCTCCGCCGCGTAGCCGGCGGCGATCTGCTGGGCGGGCGGCGGTGACGATTCTCTGCTCATCGTCACCAGAGCTTAGTGTTGAGCGCTGTGCGGGACGAACTGGTGTGGGTCGACTGCGAAATGACCGGGCTTGACCTGGCCAAGGACCGGCTCATCGAGATCGCCGCGCTGGTCACCGACGGCGAGTTGAACGTGCTCGGCGACGGCGTTGACGTGGTGATTCACACCGACGAGGACGCCCTGACGGGGATGATCGATGTCGTCACCGAAATGCACACCCGCTCCGGGCTGACCGACGAGGTCCGCGCGTCCACCGTCGACGTTGCCGAGGCGGAGGCGATGGTGCTCGACTACATCAAAGCACATGTGCCGCAGGCGAAAATGGCTCCCCTGGCGGGAAACTCCATCGCCACCGATCGCGGGTTCATCGCCCGCGACATGCCCGCGCTCGACGACTACCTGCACTACCGGATGATCGACGTCAGCTCCATCAAGGAGCTGTGCCGGCGGTGGTATCCGCGGATCTACTACGGTCAGCCCGAAAAGGGCCTCGCGCACCGGGCGCTCGCCGACATTCAGGAATCGATCCGTGAGTTGCAGTTCTACCGCCGCACCGCGTTCGTTCCGCCTCCGGGGCCGTCGAGCACCGAGATCGCGGCGGTCGCCGCCGAGTTCAACGCCGCAACGAGCACGTCCGGGGATATCAATTCGGCTCCAGAGGCCACGAGCGGCTAATATCGCCATCGCCGGGATCATTCGGGTCGGCGGCGATGGTGAGTGTAGTTCAGCTGGTAGAGCACCAGGTTGTGGTCCTGGAAGTCGCGGGTTCGAGTCCCGTCACTCACCCCAACAGCTCAGAGGGCATTTTCTGTTCGCCCTGGACTTTCTCTTGCTTGGCACCTTGCACCCTTAGCGCAACCTTGCCGTCCCACGCTCGGAAGACGTGGCAAAACTCGACGAGCATTCGTAAGTCGATAGAACTGACCTCAATAGCCCGTGGGACCGCAGGTTGAAAACCTGCCGGGGTTGGCGCCTTGACCTGCACAGACCACGCAACCGGTGTGATTTCTACCTATCCCCCTATCCATTCGGGTGCGAACTGAGGCCGCGCTAGAGCCAGCCTTCGGCGTGCATCTTGGAGTCGAACGTGTGCGGAGCGTCGTGCCGACGAAGGTCCG
>DASWBF010000117.1:0-1619 GCA_036390735.1 Mycobacterium sp.
TGGGTCGTGGAATCGTACGACCGCGACGCCGCGACGGTGTACTCGCCGGCGGAACAGTTTGAGCAGGTCGGCGCTCTACTGTCGGCCGCCGACGCCGCCGCCTGGGCCGGCGTATTGTTTAGCCCGAAGTTCCGACTTATATGCGTGTCAGCGGTTCGTGATCGGGTTGGCCGCCCGTAGCGTGCCGTAGCGAACCGGAGGGCCTGACTCGCGAAGTTCCTGTCACCTGGTATTCGGGTTGACTCTCAGGGGGTGTGTCGAGCCCTCCGGTTCGCGTTCGCGGCGTGACTGAAGAGAGGCGTGACCACAAGTACGTGCCAGGTGGCTTGAAGTCGGATTGTCCGCCGCGGATCCCCCGTTACAGCGCGAGAAGGGAATCCGTTGTCCATGATCGTCATCGGCGTCGACCCGCACAAGAGTACGCACACCGCCACCGCGGTGGATCCGGTCACTAACACCGATCTGGGTTCGCTGCGTGTCGAGGCCACGCTGGCCGACTACCAGCGGATGCTGGCCTGGGCCAAGCAGTGGCCACAACGGCAGTGGGCGGTGGAGAACGCCGAAGGGTTGGGTCATCACTTGGCACAGTGGCTTGTGGCCCGTGGCGAGGTTGTGCTCGACGTGCCGACCACCTCGACCGCGCGTGTGCGCGAACTGTCTCGCGGCGCGCGGCGCAAAAATGACCGCATCGATGCGGCTGGGGCTGCGTGTGTGGCTGCGGCTCAGGGCGATGCCCGTCCGGTAGTACCCGAGGATCACGTCGATGCGCTCGCGCTGCTCGACGAGAGACGAATGAACCTGTCGCAGAACAGAACCCGTGCCATCAACCAACTGCACCGGCTGCTGCGGGAACTGCTGGCCGGCGGAGTCCCGAGCGACCTGACCGCCGCCAAGGCTGCTGCGGCGTTGCGCGCGTTCCGGCCTCACAGCACCCCCGAGCGGATTCGGCTGCAGCTGTGCCGCGAGCTGATCGCCGATGTCCGCCGCCTCGACCAGCAGCTCGCCGACAATCAGACCCAGGCCGCACGGCTGCTCGACGAGCACGGCACCCGACTGCGCGAGATCGACGGCGTCGGCCCGGTGCTGGCGGCCCGCATCCTCGGCCGAACCGGTCACGTAACCCGGTTTGCTACCGCGGCCGCCTATGCCACCTACAACGGCACCGCCCCAGTCGAGGTCGCCAGCGCCGAACACCAATGCCACCGGCTCAACCGCTACGGCGACCGGCAACTGAACTCCGCCATCCACACCATCGCCATCGTCCAGCTCCGCATGCCTGATAGCGCCGCACGACGCTACTACGACCGTAAGATCGCCGACGGCAAAGCACCACGAGCGACGCTGCGCTGCCTCAAACGACACCTATCCAACCAGCTCTGGCGAACCATGATCGCCGACGAACATCGCCACCGCGACAAACCCAACAATCAATCCGCGAGGGCCTCTTGACAAACAGAGAGGCACCCCCTGGTGTGTTGACGTGTTGGGGTGTTGACCTGAGGTTTTGGGTTGTGGCTGGGTCGGTGTACTGACTACGTCAGGCCGTGACGGGGTGAGACATCGAGTCGTTCGAAGGCTCGCCGCTGTCGTGGGGTGGGGGTGGTGAGCAGGGTGAATGC
>DASWBF010000118.1:0-3548 GCA_036390735.1 Mycobacterium sp.
CAGCACCGTGATGCCCAGCTTGCGGCAGTCGGCCAGATACACGGCGGCTTTGTCCTTGTCGTCGCCCACCGAGGTCAACAGGCCGGCCATGTACTCGGCCGGATAGTTGGCTTTCAGGTACGCAGTCCAGTAGGACACCATCGCGTATCCGGCGGCGTGGCTCTTGTTGAACGCGTAGTCGGCGAACGGCAGCACGGTGTCCCAGAGCGCTTTGATGGCGCCGGCGGAAAAACCGTTGCCGCGCATGCCCTCTGCGAAGCCCTCGTACTCCTTATCGAGCACTTCACGCTTCTTCTTGCCCATCGCTTTGCGCAGGATGTCGGCTCGGGCCAGTGAGTACCCGGCGACCTTCTGCGCGATGCGCATGATCTGTTCCTGGTAGACGATCAAGCCGTACGTCTCGGCGAGGATGTCGACCAGCGGCTCGGCCAGCTCGGGATGGATCGGCTTGACGGGCTGCCGCCCGTTCTTGCGGTCGGCGTAGTCGTTGTGGGCGTTCTGGCCCATCGGCCCGGGCCGGTACAGCGCGATGACCGCGACGATGTCTTCGAACTCCGTGGGCTGCATGCGGCGCAACAGGTCCCGCATCGGCCCGCCGTCGAGTTGGAACACGCCCAGAGTGTCGCCGCGGCCCAGCAACTCGTAGGTCGGTTTGTCGTCCAGTGGCAGCGACTCGAGGTCGACGTCGATTCCCTTGTTGGCCTTGATGTTGTCGATCGCGTCACCGATGATCGTCAGGTTCCGCAGGCCCAGGAAATCCATCTTCAGCAGGCCGATGTTCTCGCACGACGGATAGTCCCAGCCGGTGATCACCGCGCCGTCCTGCGGGCGCTTCCACAACGGGATGACGTCCGTGAGCGGCTCGGAGCTCATGATCACCGCGCACGCGTGCACGCCGGCGTTGCGGATCAGCCCTTCGAGACCAAGCGCTGTGTCGTAGATGGTCCGCACTTCGGGATCGGTGTCGATCAGGCCGCGCACCTCGGCGGCTTCCTTGTACCGCTCATGACTGGGGTCGGTGATGCCCGACAGCGGAATGTCCTTGGCCATGATCGGCGGCGGCAGCGCCTTGGTGATCCGGTCGGCGATCGAGAACCCAGGCTGGCCGAAATGGATGCGCGCCGAATCCTTCAGCGCTGCTTTGGTTTTGATGGTGCCGAACGTGATCACCTGCGCGACGCGGTCGTGACCGTACTTCTCGCTGGCGTAGCGCAGCATCTCGCCGCGGCGGCGGTCGTCGAAGTCGATGTCGATGTCGGGCATCGAGGCGCGCTCCGGGTTGAGGAACCGCTCGAAGAGGAGCCCGTGCTCGATCGGGTCGATGTCGGTGATGCGCAACGCGTAAGCGACCAGCGAACCGGCGGCCGACCCACGACCGGGCCCGACCCGGATGTCCACCGACCGGGCGTAGCCGACCAGGTCGGCGACGATCAGGAAGTACGACGGAAAACCCTTGTCGCAGATGACCTTGATCTCGTAGGCCGCTCGCTCGGCGTAGCCGTCGGGCAGCCCGCCGGGGAACCGCCGCCGCAACCCGGCGTCGACCTCATGACGCAACCACGAGGCTTCGTCGTGCCCGTCGGGCACCCGGAACACCGGCATCCGGTTGCGCGGCTGCCACACGTCGTCGTAGGGCTGGACCCGCTCGGCGATCAGCAGGGTGCTGTCGCACGCGCCCGGAACCTGGTCGTCCCACAGCTGGCGCATCTCCGCCGCGGATTTCAGGTAGTAGCCGTCGCCCTCGAACTTGAAGCGGTTCGGGTCCGACAGCGTCTTGCCGGTCTGCACGCACAGCAGCGCCTCGTGGTTGTGGGCGGCGTCGCGGGTGACGTAATGGCAGTCGTTGGTGGCCAGCGGGTCGATGCCGAGAGTGCGGCCGATCTCGAGCAGCCCGTCGCGCACCCGGCGCTCGATGCCCAGCCCGTGGTCCATCAGCTCCAGGAAGTAGTTGTCGGGTCCGAAGATCTCCCGCCACTTGGCGGCCGCCTCCAACGCCTCGCGGTGATGCCCGAGCCGCAGCCGGACCTGCACCTCCCCCGACGGGCAGCCGGTAGTGGCGACGATTCCCTCGGCGTGTTCGGCGATCAGCTCGGCATCCATCCGCGCCCACTTGCCGAGCTGACCCTCGAACGAGGCCAGCGACGACAGTTTGAACAGGTTGCGCAGGCCCGTGGCGTTCTCGGCCACCATTGTCAGATGCGTGTAGGACCCGCTACCGGAGACGTCGTCGTCCTTCTGGCCCGGATCTCCCCAGGACACGCGGCGGGTGTCGAACCGCGAGCCGGGCGCGATGTACGCCTCGATGCCGATGATCGGCTTGATGCCCGCCTTGGTGGCCTCCGAGTAGAACTCGCTGGCGCCGAACATGTTTCCGTGGTCGGTCATGCCGATGGCGGGCATGTCCAGCCGCTGCGCCTCGGCCAGCATCGGTGCGATCTTCGCGGCACCGTCCAGCATCGAATACTCGGTGTGGTTGTGCAGGTGCACGAAGGACCGCATAGAGGAATCCATAGGCTCGTCAGTCTATGGCGACCCACTGACGCTTCTCGGCGTGTCGCCGGCGTGTGTCTCGGTCAGTTCGGCTGGCGCAGCAGCCGCGCCACTTCGTCGGCCTGCTGCGCGGTCAGTTGGCCGGAGATTTCGAGCACCTGGGAGTTGATGGGTGCGGTGATCTGAGGTGCGGAGACGACGACGTCGTCGCGCACGAACGCCAGTTGCTGCCCGACATACCGGGCGGTCAAGTCGGCGAACGCCGCCGCGGACACCGGCTGCATCGTGACCCGCACGACGTAGAACTCCGACGTCGGCGACTTGACCGAATCGACCTGGGTGAGCTGCAGTTCGATGGCCTGCGGGCCGAGCACATAAGCCGCGCTGCGCGGCACGTCACAGACGGTCACGGCGTCCGACGACACGAGCAGCCGCGGCGGCCCTCCGGGTGGCGGGCACTGGTCGGGAGCGCGGACCTCCTGCACCGGGCGCACCGGAAGCGGCTTAGACGTGGGCGGTGTGTTTTGAGCCGGTGCGGACTTGCTGGTCGTCCCCGGCGATCCGCATCCACACGCCGCCGATGATCGCGACGACGACGGCGAGAGTTCCGATCAGCGCCACGATGGCAAACAGTTTCCTGAGAAACTCCCCGCGGCGTTGGTCGATCATCCGGGAAGTCTGGCACGGCACGCCGTCAGAAAGTGACCTGTCACCGTGATGACGATTTCGGAGCCAGCGAATCGACATCCGCGTCGGCAATTTCTGCGGGCCGCCGCGTCAGCCAGTCCAGCGTGAGAACCGCAAGCGCGGCCCAGATCAGCGTGAAACCCACCCACCGCGCTGTCGGCATCGCCTCGTGGCCGACCAGCACGCCCCACGCCATCTGCAGGCCGGGGTTGAGGTACTGCAGAAGCCCAAGGGTGATCAGCGGCAGGCGCTGCGCCGCCGCGGCGAACAGCAGCAGCGGAATCGCGGTCACCGGGCCGGCGAGCGCCAGCAGCGTGGTGTGTCCGACGCCGAATCCGACGAAGTGACCGTTGCCGAGCACCTGCAGCGCG
>DASWBF010000119.1:0-2452 GCA_036390735.1 Mycobacterium sp.
AGCCGGCTCGGCCGGCGCCGCCCAGGTAGCGGGTGTTCTCGTTCAGCAGGCAGTGCGACAGCAGCACCACCTGGTTACCGCGGTCATCGTGCAGCCGACGCGCCAAGAGCCGCGTGCGGCGCGAGGCCCGGGCGGTCACGGTGCGTCCGAACCAGTGAGTTTCGTTGCCACAGTGGCTAACTCCGTCCGGTGCCGCTGGGGCTGTCACCCAGCGTGACAGCGGGGCTCGCAACGGTTCGGCCGTACTCCCCGGGGGTGCGGCTGCCGGCGTCGACTCTGCTCAGCTCGATCACCGGGATCGTTCGTTTGGTGCGCCGCTGATAGCGCGCGAACGGCGGGTAGCTGGCGATCAACTGTGGCCAGATCACAGCCGCCTCCCGCGGGCTCAATACCCGCGCATGGCAGCCTTCGCGATCACCGGCGACTTCGACGGTCACCTCCGGATCAGCCAGGAGATTGAGATACCAGTTGGGTGGGGCGTCGCGACCG
Organism: Mycobacterium sp.; assembly: GCA_036390735.1. Taxonomy (GTDB): domain Bacteria; phylum Actinomycetota; class Actinomycetes; order Mycobacteriales; family Mycobacteriaceae; genus Mycobacterium. Next base: position 490 of record DASWBF010000119.1, read on the forward strand.
GCGAAGGAAGCGGCAATATAGCGGCGGTCAGCGTGTGGGACGTAGTACAGCGGGGTTGCGCGCGGTTGGCCGCTACGGCGGCCGCGGGTGGTCAGGACCAGAGTGTCGGCGCCGAGAAAGGCGGCGCGCCGGAATCGCCGGAGCAAGGCCAAATGGAACCGACCGCCTGCCCGGATCAGCTTGGGATGCAGGCGAATACTCAGCAGGCTGGCGATCGGCTTGGAGATATCTCGCATCATGTGCCCCACTCACCATGTGGGCACGATCGATCGTGCCCACCTCCTGAGTCTGCCTCCACCGCCTTGCTGCGGGCAGAGTCTTTGGGCCTCGGCTTGGCCGGCACCCACCAGCGAGCGTCCGATCGGGTGCGGGTCGTCACTGCACCTGGGCCAGTCCGGCGAACTACGGCCATCCAAGCCGATGCCGCATCTACCGAAAGCCTTGGCGACGAGGTCATTTCGCTCGTAGAGCGCAGCGGCTCCATTGGCGGTGATGCTGCTCTTCATCGCGGCGGACGAGCTGTCCGTCTCCTTCCCGGTGTGCTCTCTGCTGGGCCGGGCACCGATCGAAATCGCGATGGCGGGCTCGCTTCTATCACAGCCGATGAGCGCGTATACATAGGTCCATGAGACTGGCGACGGCCACCATGGCGGTGCTCTTCTTCGCACTCACAGCGTGTGGCGGCAGTGAGAAGAGTAAAGAGACATCTGCTTCCAGCACTTCAGCGCAACCGACGACGACCACGGCACCAGACCAAGCGACGACGACCACAGCATCGGCGCCGCCGGTCGCGCCGGCGCCGTTTGCGGTGACCAGTCCCGCCTTCGGCGACAACACGCCGATCCCAGCCGAGTACTCCTGCAACGGCCGTAACGTACCTCCGCCACTTCGGTGGGAGAACCCGCCGCCTGGCACCGAGTCCTTGGCTTTGGTCGTCGACGACCCCGACGCCGTCGGCGGGCTCTACATCCACTGGGTGGTCACCGGCATACCACCCACAGCCACCGGACTCGTCGAAGGTGCGCTACCCCAAGGAGCTCAAGTCAGCCTCAACTCCGGGGGCAAGGCGGCCTATCTTGGCCCATGCCCGCCCGCCGGCACCGGCGTGCACCACTACCGCTTCCAGCTCTACGCACTGAGCAAGCAGTTGGTGTTGGCGCCGACAACACCGGCAGGGCAAGCCACCCAGACGATCGCCGGCGCGGCCCTCGCCACGGCCAGCACAGTCGGCCTTTTCAGCGGCTGAGGCGAGCACCATCGGCGTTCTGATGCAACGACATCGACGTCGATCGAGCAGGTCCTCGAAGTCGAGCGTTACCGCGGCGCCGTCGGCTTGATCAACACGATCGCGACGACGATGGCAGCTATCGGTACCACGGCCGTGATCAGAGTGAGGGTGTGAATGGCGTCGAGCATGCTCCGCGTCGCCGCCGCGACCACCAGCCTGGCCCGGTCGGAGTCGACGACATGTGAGCCGCCGATCCAACCGCCGTGCGTCGTCCGTAACGCCTCGCGCGCCTCCTCGCGGGTGATGCCGGAGCCGGCAAGTTTGTGCATGCCGTCGCTGATGACGCAGATGTCGGCGCCGGAAAGGTCGCATGCTTTGGGACGATCGGCCCTAGGTGCTCGCGGCTGGTGCGCGGACGATGGGTCTCGGCATGGAGAACACCCGCACACGCGTGGGCGAACTGGCACAAGTTACTCGCGCGAGTCGCCGCACTGTCACACCGAGAAACCCTGCCGGCGGGAGGTGGCCGGTGACGGCTGGCTGGAAGCGAACCGTCACCGCTGTCGGTGGCGGCCTACAGCTGCTGTGGCGCATCCGGCTCGGATGGATCATGGGCCATGGGCTCTTGGTGTTGACCCATGTCGGGCGCCACACCGGAAAGCAGTACCGCACGGTGCTATACGTCCAGCGTTATGACGACCGCTCGCGTGAGGCCACGGTGATCTCGGTGTGGGG
>DASWBF010000120.1:0-2494 GCA_036390735.1 Mycobacterium sp.
GGCCAAGGCCGAGGTCGAAATCCCGAGCCCGTACGCGGGTCGCGTCGTCGAACGGTGCGGCGAGGCCGGTGACGTGCTGCCGGTCGGGTCGGTGCTGATGCGTATCGGCACGAAATCCGCAGAGCCGCAGGCGCGTAACCCCGTGCTGGTGGGCTATGGAGCGGACGACGCGATGGGCACCAGTCGGCGGTCATCGCGCCCGCGAGCAGCGCCCGCCGTCCGCAAGCTCGCGAAAGATCTTCACGTAGACCTCGCGTCGCTGCAGCCCGGTTCGGGCGGCGGTGGGGTGATCACCCGCGAGGACGTCAGTCGCGTTTCCAGCGTCCGCGCCCGGATGGCTGAACGGATGACGCTGTCGCGCAGTCAAATTCCCGATGCGCATGCCAGTGTTGACGTCGACGGTACGCGTCTGCTGCAGTTGTGTGATCGGTTCTCGGCGATGGGTGCCGACGTGACGCCGTTCGTGTTGACGTTGCGGTTGCTCACGATCGCGTTGACGCGGCACGCGGTGCTGAACTCGACGTGGGTCGACGGCGACGACGGGCCGCAGGTGCATGTGCACCACACCGTGAACCTCGGCGTCGCAGTGGCCACCGATCGAGGCCTGCTCGTGCCGGTTGTCTTTGACGCACAGACGAAGACCACGCGGGAATTGGCCTTGTCGGTAATGGATTTGGTGCGCAGGGCCCGCGACGGCCGCATCAAACCGGCGGAACTTCAGGGCTCGACGTTCACGGTGTCCAATTTCGGTGCGCTGGGCCTTGATGACGGCGTCCCGGTGATCAACTACCCGGAGGCCGCGATCCTGGGGATCGGGGCACTCAAGCCGCGGCCGGTGGCCGTCGACGGCGAGGTCGTGGTGCGGCCGACGATGAGATTGACCTGCGTGTTCGACCATCGAATCGCCGACGGTGCTCAAGTCGCCCAGTTCCTCTGCGAGCTAAGGCAACTCATCGAAACCCCGGAGACCGCACTGCTCGATTCGTGACCGCGAGCGTGCGTGTCTGTACCCCGACACGCCGCAGAACCACCACACACTGCGCACACTCGTCCCCGCGCGAGGGTGCATGTTCGCAGACTGCGGCCCGGCGTGTTGGGGTACAGACATGCACGCTCGCGCCAAAGAGGGCTAGCGGCGGCGGGCGGCGGCGAGGCGTTCGGCGAACTCCGGCGACCGGATCGACTGCGCCTGTGGACCGATTTCGGTTCGCACCGCGAACGCGTGCTGGTCGGAGTCGACGGCGCCGGGGCTGATCGTGGCCCGCATGGTCTTTTTGGTCGCGATCACCACGTCGCGCGGCGCCGACGCCGGACCGGCCGCCAACTCGAACGCGGCGGCCACCGGGTCGTCGGCGACACTGAGCGCGACACCGTGGCGCACGGCCGCTTCGGCGTCGAACCGCATCCCGAACAGCAACGCTGCGCGCGCCACCTCTGGCCCCGCCGCCCGCTGCAGCATCCAGGTCATGCCGCCGCCGGGATGGATGCCGAGCTTCTGAAACCGAGGATCGAACAATGCCCGCGGCCCGGCGATCCGCACGTCGCAGGCCAGCGCTAGGTTCAGCCCGGCCCCGACCGCGGGGCCGTTGACCGCGGCCACCGTCGGCAGTGCGCAATCCGCGACGGCGAGAAACCCGTCGTAGAGCCGACGCAGGCCCTCCTCGGCAGCGCTGCCGGCGCTGCCCAGCGCGGAGAGGTCCGCGCCGGCGCAGAACGCGCTGCCCGCGCCGGTGACGATCACCGAGTGCACGTCGGTGTCGGCTTCCGCGCGCGCCACCGCTGCGCGCAGCCCGTCGGAGATCTCGCCGGTGACCGCATTTCGGCGGTCGGGATCGTTGACGGTGATCAGCGCGACGCGGTCGCGGACGTCGAACAAGACCGAATCAGGCATCTGTCAACAGTAGTCAAAGCGGGGGTGACGAACGGTTGAGCAACTCGCGGGTGAATGTGCGTGTTTGTGAGTGAATGTATGTTTGGCTGGCCGTCGTGAAGTTGGCGGCGTGGGCGCGATCGGTGGGTGTGCATCCGCAGACGGCCTATGGGTGGGTGCGTGAGGATCGGATGCCGGTGCCGTTTCGGCGGCTGCCCTCGGGCACGATCCTGGTCGACGTCGCGGCGGCGGGTGACGAACGTGCGGTGCTGTATGCGCGGGTGTCCAGCCATGATCAACGCGCCGATCTGGATCGGCAGGTGTCTCGTTTGACTGAGTGGGCCACCGATGCCGGGATACAGGTCGGCCAGCTGGTGGCCGAGGTTGGTTCCGGATTGACCGGCAAGCGTCCAAAGCTGGCCCGGATCTTGTCGGACCCTTCTGCCACGGTGATCGTCGTGGAGCATCGGGATCGGCTGGCTTGCTTCGGAATGGAGCATCTGCGGGCCGCCCTGGCCGCCCATGGTCGCCGGATTGTGGTCGTTGATGACGGTGAGACGACCGATGATCTGGTGCGCGACATGATCGAAGTGCTCACCAGCATGTGCGCCCGCTTGTATGGTC